>JAOTSI010000398.1 GCA_029865005.1 Desulfobulbaceae bacterium | reverse complement strand
TGTTTGAAATGATCAAGGGACACCGGAACAATTTCGATGGGCACCTGGGTCAGTTCAAAAAACTCCAAGATCATCTCGTCATCCAGAGGCTCCAGACCACTATCCAGTAAAATGATGCGATCATAACGCCCAAGATTGATGCGGGCATCATCCACGGTCCAATACCCATCGGCAATGGATTTATAGATCATCTCAATCCAGGCCGTGGTCATAACAGTGGACCGATTTCCCTGGAGCTTCTTGGCTATCTCCCGACCCAAGATAATATCTATGCAATTATGGCCCTCTGGTAATAAGGCACCACAACTCGCAGCAATATCACTTAACGGCTGAAGAGCCTCGCACTCCCGACCCACTAAAAAAGAGATGGCTGCCCCCTCTGCCCCTGCCGTTTCCACACTCTTAGCCACTTCCTTTTCCATAACCTTGGCACTGAGATGGACCCGATAATCCATTAACTTAACCCTGGGCGAAGCCGATATTTCCGCCAAGACCACAGCAAGCTCTTTAGCAAAAATTGGACAGGTAACAAGATGATGTTTTTTCATAGAAATTTGATTTATAGTTTCTGACCCATTTTTGTATTTAGTCCCAGACACCTCAGATTCATGCGATTGCCGCTGCCCACATAAAACAACTCATGTTATGCTATTCCAATCTAACCCAAATCTGCCAAGATATTTCCTCAATCTATCAGAATCATTCAACTGTTTTTTCTTTTTACGTGAGACATTAAACAGTTTCCGACCAGCCTCCGAAATGGTGGCTGAGTTTTGGCAAATTCGGACCACATCAGCCAGCTGGTTTTGGTCAAAAAGATCCAATTGGTTTAATTGCTCCGGCGACAATATTTTCATCAGAATATCACTTTGTCCCTTACCGGATTTCCCCCGCCATCTTCGACGTAGGGTACTAATTTCCGCTTTCACCTCATGACTGGTTATTCTGCCACGGGGGGCCAGGGTAGCCATACGGGTTATGGTTCCTGTGAGGTCTCTAAAATTTGCCGACCAGAGCGCTTCGGACGAGGTAGCAAAGTTTAAAAATAGATCACGGGCTTCTTTATTGATGCTAACCCTGGATCCTATTTTACTACTGATGCGGCACAGTTCATAATCCAGGTTTGGTTCCATATCCTCAGGACGCTGAGCCAGGCCAGGCAGTTCAAAGGTCCAGAGATTAATACGGGCCAACAGGTCTTCCCGAAACTTTCCAGTATCGCAATCTTTCTCCAAGTCTCGGTTGGTGCCACAAATGAGCTGAAACTCTGAATGGGATTCTTGATCCGCCCCAACCGGGAGGAATCTCTTTTCTTCAATAGCCCTAAGCAGCATGGCTTGCTCGTCAATCCCCAATTCGCCCACTTCATCCAAGAATAGCAAACCATGGTCCGCCGTTCGCAAGAGACCGGGTCGCTCCTTGGCTGCCCCGGTAAAGGCCCCCTTAGTGTGGCCGAAAAGAGCGGCCATGGCATTTTCTCCCTTAAGGGTGGCGCAGTTTACCTCAATGAGCAGGCCGGTAATCTTCCTTTTTACCTTTTTGAGTTCATAAATCCTTTTGGCTAAAAGAGATTTGCCAGCGCCGGTTGGTCCGGTTAGAAGTATCGGCTCAACGGAATTTGTCGCGACCTTTTCTATTTGTTCAATTAATTGATTAAAAGCTATATTGCGGGTTTCTATTCCCGACTTTAAAAAAGAAATATCATCCTGCCATTCCTTATGAAAACGACTTGCAATGGCGTCGTAGCGTGATAAATCTAGATCAATGATGGAATATGCCCCGGCTGAAGAAGTAGTCCGACCTCGACCAGGACCTGTCTGAATGAGATTAGCCGGAAAATAGCGGGCCTCTGTGAGGAGAAACAAACATATTTGGGCAACATGAGTGCCAGTGGAAATATGGACCAGGTAATCATTCTCCTGATCAAAGGGGTAATTGGTGGCAAAGTCGTGAAGCGCTCCAAATACCTCTTCAAAATCCCAAGGATTGTTAAGGTTTACCTCATGGGTGACAATTTCAGTCTCCGGTGACACCGCAGCAATATCTTTAGATATCCCCTTTAATAATCCCCTATATTTAGCAGAATAGAGAATCTCTAGCCTATGTATAAGCAAGTCTCCATGCTGACACAGAGACACAGTAGGCCGCCACCGTTCCCAGCGAAGGGACCCTTTCCCCATATTATCAAGAGTTGTGCCCAATAAACCTATTACAACTGTCTGTTTCATAACTGGATTGTACTTTAACTCCCTACCAGAGACAAGAATATTATATCATCACTAGACTGAAATCTAGTGATACCTGGAAACCTCCAGGACCTAAAAACATCCCGAGCTGACAGTACATGAAAAAATATATATTAAAAGCAAGGTACTACTACGTTACCTCTGCCAAAACACTCTATTTGGCACAACCATTGCGTTACAAACAGTGTTAACCGAGGACACGACCAGCAACAGGTCCACAAGAGAACTGAGGTTCTGTTATAATAAATGCGTTAAGCACATAGACTGTAACGTGTCCAAGGTGAACATTATGATTAACTCAATTAGTAGAGCAGCAAACTTATACTGTGCCTATGAAAGGTTCAATTCCTGCACCACGAGTGGAAACTCTATTAACCCTTTGAGTTAAGGTTATCCTCATCTATAGTACCTCTATGTGGCCCGAAAGCTATCGTATGAAAATACGATAGGATGCCGGTGAGCACAAAGAGTGGGAGAAAACAATGAAGAAAGTAATAAGCACTGAAAAACGTCCAATTAAATTATGGCTTGATGATATAGAAGGCGAAGCGCTGGCCCAGGCCCGCAATTTGGCCAATCTACCCTTTACCTATAAGCATGTGGCCATCATGCCCGATGCCCACCCCGGATACGGAATGCCAATCGGCGGGGTATTGGCCACCCAAGGAGTGGTGATCCCCAATGCGGTTGGCGTGGATATCGGCTGTGGCCTTTGTGCGGTACAGACTTCACTCACTGAAGTGACTCAAAATTCTCTAAAAGAGATCCTTGGCTCTGCCAAGACCCAGCGAGGAATACGCGGAACCATCCCGGTGGGCTTTGACCACCAGCAGATGGCCCAGGACGAGCACCTTATGCCCGCTCTGGATGGAGTAGCCAAAGTGAAAAAGTCAAAGGTGATGCAGCTCTACCAGGCCGGGCTAAAGCAGCTTGGAACCCTGGGGGGCGGCAACCATTTTATTGAAATTCAACAAGGTGACGATGGTCATATCTGGTTAATGGTTCATTCAGGCTCCAGGAATATCGGCCTGAAAGTAGCTAATCATTACAACAAGCTGGCCATAAAGATGAATGAAAAATGGAAAAGCTCGGTTCCTGCTCAGTGGCAGCTGGCCTTCCTGCCCCTGGAATCATCAAAGGGCTGGGATTATATGGCGGAGATGAAATTTTGCGTCGATTTTGCCTTGGCCAACCGTAAATTAATGATGGAACTGGTAAAAGCTGCAGTGACTGAAATAATTCCGGGAGTGGAGTTTGCGCCTTCTATTAACATTGCCCATAACTATGCGGCTCTTGAAAACCATTTTGGCAAAAACGTTGTCGTTCACCGCAAAGGAGCGACCAGGGCCGGGCTTGGCGAATATGGGGTTATCCCAGGCTCACAGGGGAGCAAGAGCTATATCGTCAAAGGCAAGGGTAATCGTAAAAGTTATTGCTCATGCAGTCATGGGGCCGGACGGGTCTTGGGACGCAAGCAGGCCCAACGCACCCTTGATCTTGCCCAGCAACAGAAGATTCTTGATGATCTAGGGGTGCTTCATGAGTTGCGGGGCAAAAGGTCGCTGGATGAAGCGCCCGGGGCCTATAAAGATATAACCCAGGTAATGGCCAACCAAGAAGATTTGGTAGAAAT
>JAOTSI010000095.1 GCA_029865005.1 Desulfobulbaceae bacterium | reverse complement strand
GAAGGAAGAAGCGGCTTGGCAAGAAAATATTCGACTCCAAACTTTTGCGCCTCCTTGATTCCATCATAACCAAAACCGGTCAACATTACCAAAAGTGGAGGCTGCACCGCACCGACACTACGAACAATACTGCTTACAACCTTGTGACCACTTTCACCCCCAAGATTCCAGTCAACAAACACCAAATCCCAGTCCGATTCATTTTTCGCTAGTTTGCGTATCCCCTCCTCTTGAGAAAGGGCCAATTCTGCTTTGATACCATAATGATCAAACATTTTACATAGGACATCACCAGCAGTAGAGTTATCATCAATAACTAGAGCACGCATTCCCGAGACATTTGGCACATTATCATAAATATTAGTACATTCATCCGAGCTTATCGACAAAACAGAGGTGAAAGAAAATGTAGAGCCGATTCCCAATTCACTCTCAATGGACATCCCCCCTCCCATCATTTCGACCAATTTCTTACTAATGGCCAACCCTAATCCAGTTCCACCAAAACGCCTGGTAATTGAAGCATCCGCCTGACTGAATGCCTGGAATATACCCTTCACTTGCTCTTGATCCATACCTATTCCGGTATCACGCACTGAAAAGTTCATCTTACAATGATCAGAAGTCAACTCAGATGCATAAACAGAAATTACTATTTCTCCAGAATCAGTAAATTTAATAGAATTATACACTAAGTTGGTCAAAATTTGACCGAGTCGCAAGGGATCACCCAACAAGTTTTGGGGTACATTTTCAGATATAGAAATGACCAATTCCAACCTTTTCTCTTTTAACTTAGTACCAGTTAAATTTATGACATGGGTCAAAACCTGATCCAAGGTGAAACTAACAGTTTCCAAGTCCATTCGACCTGCTTCAATCTTTGAAAAATCAAGGATATCATTAATTATACCGAGCAAGGAATACGCAGATGAATGTATTTTATTTAAATAATCCTGTACTACCACGCTCGGATTGGATTGCAAAGCTAGATAACCCATTCCCATAATGGCATTCATAGGAGTACGGATCTCATGGCTGACATTGGCTAAAAATCGACTTTTAGCCTCATTAGCGGCTTCAGCCTCTACCCTAGCCTGAAGCAACTCCGCCTCATATTTTTTCCTCTCCGTTATATCCCTAGCTATACTGAGAACAGCTCTCTCTCCTTCAAAATCAATTACTCTACTACTAACTTCGGTGGGAATAACCTGCTGTTTCTTAGTCACATGAAATGTTTCAAAAAGATTATACCCTTGCTTAAGTAAAATTCGAATTCGCTCATTCACCTTAACCGACTCATCTGGATGATCCAGATTATAAGGCGTCATGGTATACAACTCCTCCCGGGTATAGCCCAAACGGGTACAAGCAGCATCATTGACTTCCAGGAAACGCCCTTGAAGATTATGAATAAAAATGGCGTCACTAGCGCTATCAAAAAGTTGTCTAAATTTTTTTTCCGAACGTTCAAGCTTTTCCAAAGCATGTTTCTGGCTGGTAACATCACGAATAATACTTTGCACCAACTTTTTACCCTGATATTCAAAGATATTAGACTTAATGGTCACTTCACGCAACTCGCCCTTTTTAGTCCGTATTGAAACCTCAAGAAAATCCTCTTCCATTTTCCCGCTCCAGGTACGCGGTAAAAAAACCACACTTCGCACCTTCTTTTCTCCAACATCATAAAGATCACTTTGGTGCATGGTAAGAAGTTCTTTTCTACTTCTACCAGTCAGCACTGTTGCGGTGTGGTTGCAATCCACTAGCACGCCTGTTTCGGCATCGGTAACCATTATAGCGTCCAAAGCTTCGCCAAAAAGACGTCGATACTTCTCCTCAGAGTTACGTAAAGACTCCTCGGTTTTTTTAGTTTGCAGAATCTTTAGCATACTGGACATGTACAGAGTGAGCTGACGGACATCATTTTGATCATAAAATTCTTGTTTGTTACCTACCCCAGCAACAGCAATCAATTCCCGCCCCTCAAAAACAGGCACGCTCATAAGTCGCACAAGAGGAAGATTTACTCCTCCTGTCTCACCAAGATTTTCAGCTTCTTCTTGATAATTATTAAAAATAATCGGCTTACCCTGTTGAGCACATTCTCTCCAAATAGATTGTTTTTCCAAGGGACACGAAACATTTTCTACTTTCGAGTCCGAACTTAACTCAGGCTGATTCCAGGTAAAAAGTTCCAACTCATTCCAATCTTCCCGAAAAAAATGAAGATACCCCATGGTGCTTTTATTAAGACGAACCCCCTCTTCTAAGGCATAATTGGTTAAATCATCTTTAGTCTTCCACTCCCGCTGACTTAACTCCAGTAACGCCTCAAGCCGCTCTTCATCTAACTTGAGCGCTTCTTCAGCTCTCAACCGCTCTTCAACTTCTTGAACCAGAGCTGAATTCGTAGTCTTCAACTCCTCGGTCCGCCGGGCTACTTCAGACTCTAAATGTTCCCTGGCATCTTCCAATAAACTCTCAGCTCGACGTCGTTCAGCAATTTCTCTCGTCAACTCATTAAAAGAAAGGCCTAACTTATCTTCAATCCGACCAATATAAAAATAGAAAAGGAAAAATACTCCACTACCCAACAAAAAAGACAGCCCCACCAGCAACTTATTGATATGACGAAGATTGCTCACTGATTCAGTGACATCATAAACCACAAACATCTCACCAACTGTTCTTCTACGAACATCTTGCAAAGGGATCGAACCAACCATCAATCTCTTATCGCCATCTCTAAATGAAACATCGTCTTCCCGCCCCAATAAGAAAGTCCTTATATGCTCTTCTATTTTAGGCGATAGATCTTCGGGATTCTCCATAGTAACAACAAAATCAGAAAATTCGTTCCAGTCCAAAGATCTGCCAAGCATTTTCATACCCGACTCCCACCCTCTACGATCAACATATTTCTTTTCAATAGCGAATATCAATCGTACACCAAACAAATTTTCCAAATCTAGTTTAATATTCTCTATTTCTTTGCCCAATTCTATATAACCGTTCATTTGACCGTTTATAATCCAAGGCATAACCACACGCAGAGTAAAAGTACCCATGGTCCCTAATTCCAACCCATTGGATACCTCTCTCGAGAAAACCGCCCGATCCAAAGTAACCCGGTTGATAATGTCACCGAAACGGGAAGGATGATGCATACGCAAAAAACAAATACGCTCGGAATTAATGAAATAGAAATGAGTTACCCCAGCTTGGGTGTTGAGCTCTTCAAAAAATGTTAGCGCCTTGCTCCGCACCTCATCCCTATTCCCCCTAAGCCACGCCTCACGTAGTTGGCGGTTTTCACCAATAACTTTAATGTAAGTTTGAAGAGTTTTAGCTTCTTTTTCTACAAGATCATTAAATAAACGTTCCAGGTTAGAACGACGAAACTGCATATCAGTATCCAAATGATACTGCTGCAGTCGATAACTACTGAACAAAGAAGCGGTCAACATTATAATAAGGGCTACGACCAAGGGGATGAGAATCCGTACCCTAATTTTTTCTCCACTTTTTTTCATGGAACTTCTGAAACCTAATTAGATAATAAAAATATTTTTCAAGGGCCTAGAAAACTCTATTATCCAAGTTCTCTAAAAGACACTTTACGACACCTGGCTACATAGTTTGTAACTAGCTGACTTAATAAACCTGTCCGAGTTCCCCAAACGGTGTATTGCACTAAAAAAATAGGTCTAAAGCCCCTATTGCTTTTGAGCTTGAGGTTGAAGGAATCTACGATCGAAAAACACTACAGTTTTTGAGGCATAGAAACTTGTGATTTTTTGCACAGGTTTTTTTCTTCTATGCTCTATAATACTATTAGGTTTGAATAAAATGCCATTTGGGAAACCCGGATAGACCCCACATTACGAGGTCAACGTGCACGAGGTTCACATAAAAAACCTTACGACTCGTATACTTTAGTCGTTGACAGATGTTAATAATAAACATTAACGATTCAATTAACGATAAAACTCTCATAAATCAACAGACTCATATATATCCTTCAAAATCTCAGCTGACTGCAAAAATGCGTCCAAGACCTTAGGATCAAAATGATTCGGATGAGTTCGACCGTCACCCTTAGTAATGATATCCAAACATGTTTGATGATCAAAAGCCGGTTTGTAAGGACGACGACTACGCAAAGCATCATATTGGTCAACTATATTCATAATACGAGCAGTCAAAGGGATTTCCTCTCCCCGAAGCCCTTCAGGATAACCCGTACCATCCCACCGTTCATGATGATATCGAGCGATATCGACAGCCATTACAAGATAGGGTGAAGCAGACCCCTCTAAGATCTTCGACCCCAATGTAGTATGAGTCTTCATTACCTTCCATTCCGCAGGGGTTAAGGGCCCGCTTTTTAAAATAACAGCATCTGGTATTCCAACCTTCCCTACATCATGCATGGGAGAGGCATAAAATATCATCTCAGCAAACAGAGACCCAAGCCTCATTCTTTCAGACAACTCCTTGGTATAATAACTTATTCTTTTTATATGAGCCCCGGTATCCTCATCCTTGTATTCACTAGCAAGGGATAAACGGGTAATAGTATCTAAATATCCCTCACGAAGCTTTTTGGTTCGATCCGCGACCTTTTTTTCCAAAATCTCCTTATGTTCCTGTAGAAAATCATGGTATTCTTTGATACGCAGATTATTTTTGAGACGTAGGGACAATTCTTCCCAATCAAAAGGTTTGACCAAAAAATCATCAGCACCGGCCGCTATCCCTTTAAGTTTATCCTCCCGCGAGTCCAAAGCGGTCACCATAATCACCGGGACATATTTAGTCTGATCTATGGATTTTAGTAGCTTAGTAGCCTCAAAACCATCCATCTTCGGCATCATAACATCCATCAGGATGATATCTGGGCTATATTCCAAAGCCATTTCCAAAGCTTCTTTCCCATTAAACGCCCTTATCGTCTCAAGGTCTAAACTGCGACATAACAGTTCAAGAATCTTAATATTTTTCTCTCTATCGTCTACTATAAGGACTTTCTTCGGATCCTTTTCCATTATTAGATTCACTTTTCATATTATAAAATTAATTTCATCAATAAAGAACTCGGAAGAGATAAAGCAAAGATCGAAGTTTACATTTATTTACTCAGAATTTTATTTAAGTTTCAAGGCACCGCAATAGAATCCTAGTTGAGTTATGTATCAGTTGCCATACACTAAAAATGAAAATAAAACCTATTAAGATTATTTGATCTTATTACTTCCGACTTCATAAAATACTAAAAGATCTTTGAACCACCTACGTTCTCATTGTTTTTCAAAGGATTCTCTCGATAAGGAAGAGCAAAACCAAAACTACTGCCTTGCCCAAACTCACTCTCCACCCAGATAACGCCATGATGCATTTCTATAATTTTTCTACATAATGCCAAACCAAGTCCGGTACCTTCAGGTTTCTCACTTAATGATACCCCGACTTGAGTGAAGGGTTGAAAGAGTTTGTCAATCTCTTCATGTTGTATTCCACAACCGGTATCTGTTACAGATACTTCCATATAGGATGCTACACTCACATTTTTTTGTTGATCAATCATAGAAAGACTCTTCACTATTCGTTCCGCCTTGCCGGATACTTTCTCAGCCCTTAGAATTATTTTTCCATTATCTGGAGTAAACTTTGCTGCATTACTTAGAAAGTTAACAACTACCTGTTTAATTTTCTTTTCATCTGCAAAGATTGACGGTAGCTCACTATCAATTTGAATATCTAATTGCAAACCATGTTTCATCGCTTTTTGTTTAATCAACATCACACTAAGTTCTAATACATCCTCAATGTCCATTTCGTTAAATTCAAGCTCCATCTTACCAGCTTCTATCTTACTCAAATCAAGAATCTCATTTATGAGTTTAAGAAGATAAACTCCACTCTCTCTAATATCACCCAAATATTCTTCCTGAGATTCACTCATTTTTCCCGCTAAGCCATTGAGCATTAAATCGGAAAAGCCAATAACCGAATTAAGCGGTGTGCGCAATTCATGGGACATATTCGCCAAGAAAACACTCTTTGCCTTACTAGCCATTTCCGTCATCTCTTTAGTTACCGATAAAGCAACATTAGCCTGTTCCAACTCCACTGTCCGCGCCCTAACCTTCGCCTCCAGATTTTCCAGAAGCAAAACGTTTTCTATGGCAGTATGAGCTTGATTGACAAAAGCTTGTAACATTCGCACCCGCTGTTCAGTAAAATAGCTAACTTGTGAATGGTAAAAATTAAGACAACCGTACACCACACCACCTACTTTAAAAAAAGGAATTGCCAATACAGAACGATACCCCCGTGCAAGTGCGGCAGAACGCCATATTTTAAAATTCGAGTCTTTTTCCGTATCATTAACCAACATCGGCTTACGACTCTTTATCGCCCGCCCAACTGGACCTTTTGACTCCGGCCGATCATCAAGGTAAATATCTATCTCTTCCAAATAACGATGGTTATCCCCGCTGGCTGCCACAATTTTAACCTTGAATTCATCCTCATCAATGAGACCCAGCCAAACCATATTCATCCCAAAAATTTCCCGTGCAATACGACAAATTTCATGATGAACATTGGCAGGTTGTCTCTCTTGAATAAGTAAATGAGAAGCCTCATTGAGAGCGAGCAATTGATGACTGTATTCCTGCATAGCATCAACACCCTCCTTCTGATCAGTAACATCTTCTAGTGTGGTAATAACCAGTTCATTGCCTGTATTATCAAGATGTTTTACAGCAGTCAATCGACCCCATCGTACTGAACCGTCCTTACGATAAAAATGAAGTTCCTTGCCACTTCCCACACTGGCCCCATGTGGAAATTCAAGAAGTTGAGCGAACTCATAATCGTCCCCATAAAGGACGGTGATAGACCGATCGTACAATTCATCCTTATTTTCATACCCTAAGAGTTGCAAGGCAAAACGATTAGCCTCTACAACAGTACCTTTATGATCAACGATAATGATGCCGATGGGTGCACCGTCAAATAACGTTCGAAATCTAGACTCAGAGCTCCGTAACTCTTCCATGGCCCTCTTCCGACCAGTTATATCGCGACTAACCCCTCGATACCCTACAAACTGCCCTTTACAATAAATAGGTACACCACTGGTTTCCAAGACCACTGTAGCCCCATCCTTTGCGGTAAAGGCTGTCTCAAAAAGGAAAAAAGATGCTTGTACAGATACATAAGATTGAAAAATTGCTTTAGCCCTTTGTAATTCGTCAGATGCCATGAAATCAAATAAACCACTACCAATTACTTCCACTGCTGTATATCCGAGCAAGCTCTCCACCCTTGGACTCGTATAAGTATAATTACCGCCTGTATCCACTTCCCATATCCAGTCACTTGACGACTCCACAATAGCACGAAATCTTTCTTCACTTTCTCGCAATGCGTTTTCCATTTCTCTTCGTCCGGTTACATCAAAGGCATACAGACGAACAGACTCACTGCCGAGCAGATGGATATATTCATCAAAAACACGATCCTCAACCCGATGCTCCCAAGAAGTCATAGCTCTCGTCCCACTATCTTCTCCAACCTCATCGAGACACAACCTCTCCGGGAGCAATTGACGAGGCTCAATGGCCATATCAGTACAGATTTTATGAGCCGCCGGATTTATATATACCACCTCTAATTTATGATCAAACTCAACTATAGGGTTAGGAGTTTTTTCCGGAAAGGAGGCCACATTTTTCATATGCTGGAAAGTCAAAATATTTCCAACGGCAATAGCAACCAGTTCAGCAAAAGCAGATAACAGCCCCATAATATGAAGAGGAATTGCGTTAAGAGACGGCTGATAGAAGAGACAAAGAACACCAAGCAACTTATCCTTGGCAAAAAGAGGAAGAGATACATACCCTAATTCATAAGACGAGGATGAATCAGGCCCGGATGTGGAAATAACAATGGGTCTCTCCGAAATTATCACAGAACGTTGACTAATTGCTTCTAAGCACAACTGTTCCCACCCATAATCATTACAAAATTGTGGCCCCTCTGATTCAAAATAATTATAATCAACGGCTGGTCGCATCTCTTTTCCGTCCTTGTCTGCCAAAAATAGGCACGCCCTCTTCTCAAAACAAAAAAAGGAGATTTTCTTTATCTCCACAAGCAAATACTCAATAAGTTCGTCAAAAAACAATATACTGCTTATACCTTTGGAGACTCGATTAAGTAGAGTTAGTTCCTCTTTTTTACGAGAAGCATCAATTAACAATTCTTGATTCTCAACAATAGTTCTGTTAATTGTACCAACCATCCGATTAAAGTTTACCGCAACCTCACCAAGCTCATCTTTACTTTCCAAAGAAAGGTTAACTGCATAATTTCTTTTAGCCACCTCGCTTACTGCCCTACTAACTGCAACTAAAGGAGCTACCAGAGATTTTCTGACCCAATAGGTGAAAAAGGCTAACACAACAAGTATGGCTACAATGAATAATATCCTCTTTAAATCAAACCATTTTTTATCAGCTTGACTCAGCTCCTGCATAATACGAATCAGCTCATCAACCTGGGCTAGATGATGATGAATATGTTGATTATATTCATCCAAAGCACTACCCCTTTGAGAGGACCAACCAGGGGGGTGCATCTGATGCTCGGTTCCATGCGAAACATCCAGCTCTTGTGATCCGTTCGTATGATGTCCTGATTGCGCATGTTCAGCATCAATAGCACTGGAATCCTTTCCTTGATCTTCCACCCCATTAATTTCCATACTTATCCGATCCAACAAAGGAAACATGTATCCACGCCAATGGTGTTTTCGCTCCTCTACTATATTTAGCATAACTTTATGATAGGAAAGGCGATAGCCACCGGAGACAATCAATGCAGACAACCTATCCAAGTTACTCATTATTTCCGGAAGAAGATTATTATTAACAATAGAGAGGTGTGCGTTAGGAAATGTGCGGGGGGCTACTGCTGCCATATTAAGCTGCCAAGACAATTTATACACCAGCATTTTTTGCATTCTGGCAAGTTCCATCACCCTCATGTTATCTTCAAGGTGTTTAGTGAAACTATGAGAAACCCATAAAAAAAACGAAATGATAACCATTGTTACAGTTACTAAAAACAGGTATCTTTGAGTAATCGTACGAAAAGAAAACATATAATAAATAGCAACCTACATTTAATGAGATAATAATAATATTTATTCACTGCAACAAGAAAAAATATGACAATAACCAAAATAAATAATTAGCTATCATAAAAAAATAAAATTATTTTTTCTACTCATCAGAATTAGAATACCTGGGATCAAAAGAGCGAACCAGAGATATAAACTCTTTGTGTAAAAACGGTTTGGCCAAATAGCCGTCACAGCCAGCGGCCAAGATTCGTTCTCGATCACCCTTCATGGCATAAGCTGTAACCGCTACGATATTTAAATGCTTAGTGCCCTCATCATGCTTAAGCATTCGGGTAGCAGCAAGACCATCAAGCTTCGGCATCCTAATATCCATGAGAATTAAATCAGGTTGCCCCTCCTTAGCCATCTCAAGGCCCTGCTCCGCATTATTTGCACTCAATAATTCGTAGTCGGTATTACGCAAAAAATCGCGCATTAATTTTAAATTTATAGGATTATCTTCAATTACAAGTATTTTCATTCAACTTACCTCATAACGCTTCGGAGCTTCGACCTTTTCCGACCAAGTTCATTGCTTTTCTTTCACACGCGTACAGGATAATAACTTCAATCATATTTAGCAGTAAATATATTTTTTACAGACAGCAATCTTCAACTCAACACCTTGTTATCTTGCTTCAATGTCGCCAATAATGATTCAACACTTGTCCCATCATCAGGATAGATAACTGTCCGCAAACGTACATCACCACTTTGATCCATAATAGAGTTCAATCTACTAATAATCATATCCATTTTTTCTCTGTTTATTGCAAAAAGAAGCAAATAGTAATAACGTTCGCTAACATAAACAAAATTCTCATATATTCTTGTATGCTCATAGAGCATATTTTCAAAAAACTTCCTTCTCCCCAAATCCACTCCTGCCATATCCATACTAAGCAAACCCAATTGCAAACCTTCTCTACGATGGTATTCGAAAATACTTGAAAAATAACGCAGAAAATCTTCCCAACTATGAGGCTCTCGAGTACGGTTTTCTAATTTCACAACCTCTTTCTCGCAAATATATGGAACAAGGAAGCCGAAACTGCTACCTTTATCAATTTTACTATGTGCCCATACCACCCCGTGATGCATTTCGATTATTTTTCTATTCACAACCAAACCTAATCCCGCACCTCCCCCTTTTTTTCGTAAAAGCGGGCCAACCTGAAAAAATGGCTGGAAAAGTTTATCCATATCTTTCTCCGAGATGCCGCAGCCACTATCCCGTACAATCACTTCAAGAAATTTATCCTCATAATATTTCATTTTATCCAAAAAGTGCTCATACTCACTTGAACTTTGCACCTGAGATATGGTAAGTTGCCGAACTAGCAGTTCAATTTTCCCGCCAGAAGGCGTATGCTTTATACTATTGACGAGATACTCTCGTACTACCTGTTGCACCCTGTCAACGTCACAATAGAGAGGATCAAGTAAATCATCGCTCTCCATAACCAGAATTACACCTTTCTGCTCAGCTTCAAAGCTGGTCTTCTTAACCAATTGGCTTAATAATTCTTGAATATCAACCCTACTATACCTCAACGTTAATTCACCTGCTTCTATCCGACTTAAATCAAGTAATTCATTAATCAGACGTAGTAGATAATTTCCACTTTCAGCAATATCTTTTGCACATTCATGCTGAATATTATTAAGCGGCCCCCCAGCAATACCATTAACTAACAATTCAGAAAAACCTATAATTGCATTCAAGGGAGTACGCAATTCATGGGACATGTTTGCAAGGAATGCGCTTTTCGCTCGATTTGCAGCTTCAGCCCCATGGAGCGCTTTTTCCAATTCAAACGTTCTTTCACTGACCCTCTCTTCCAATTTCTCAGCATAGCGAGCCAATGCTTGTTCTGCATTTTTTTGAGCTGTGATATCAAATCCGTATATACGTACGAGGCCATTTACGTCCCATATTTGAATATGGAGGGCATACCAATTATCATAAATTTTTTTCTCATAATAATCTGTCTGATTACCGCTTGCGGAGATTTCCTTAACTAACCGCCGAGGTTGCTCAGGGAGAAACAATCGCTCGTCAACACCACGACTTGCTGACATCTTCTCCACATATAAATTACGATAAGTCACAACATCCTTACGATAATCGTATTCCAGAACTGGAGTCGGATTGTTTTTAGGAAAAGACGCCAAATATTCCATTTTTCTATGTCGTAAGCCATTTTCCAAGGCTACCGCAATAATATTGCACATACTATTAAAAAAATCTTTTTCCGATATAAACTCCACATGTCCAGGAGGTAAATATATGCACAACACACCCAACAACTGGTCGCTTGATTTCAAGGGGAGTATTATATGACCATGGTCTAATACATTCTCATATTGAATAGTATGGTTGAGGTCACTTTCACTATGTTCTGAAAATACAGCTTCACCTGTGCTTGCCGCTAATCCGCACAGACATTCACCATATTTCAAATTACCGCATTTTTGCTGCTGAAGATGGGGAAAATTTAAAGACGCTGCCAAAGCAAGAGTCTGTGTTTGAGGATCACAGATATAAATAGCAGCTTTTTTGGATAACTGTAAATCGGGTATACTGGAAATAACATCAATGGCACCAGAGGCTATATCAATGGGCTGAATAGAACTGGAAACTGCACGCGCCAACCGATCAAGAACATGGAGCCTCCTTTTCTCTCTATCCAA
>JAOTSI010000094.1 GCA_029865005.1 Desulfobulbaceae bacterium | reverse complement strand
AACTCTGAAGAACCAAGCAGATGGAGCCGACCGCAGAAAGCACACAGTTTGAGTTAGGTAGTAATCATTGAGAAAAATCCGATTTAGAAGCAAAGCATTATGGGCGGCGGCTCATCAGAACTCGTTAGCGAAATAAGGAGCAATTGAATGGCAGGTAAGTTCTTAGGTACAGATGGAAAGTATCACCCCCTCGGATCATTTCTTGGACAAGACGGCAAATATCACCCAAAAGGTTACTTTCTAGGGCAAGATGGGAAGTACCATCCACCAGGGTCTTTTTTGGGCCAAGATGGGAAATATCACAGGAAAGGGGAATTCGTCGGAATGGATGGGAAATACCATCCGAAAAGCCAGTTTCTTGGTCAGGACGGGAAGTACCAACCTGCTGGTTCTTTCCTTGGGCAAGATGGCAAATATCACCCGAAAGGAGCATTCCTTGGTCGCGATGGCAAGTACCATCCCGAAGGATGTTTTCTAGGACAAGATGGGAAATATCACCACAAAGGCTCTTTCCTCGGTCAGGACGGCAGGTATCACCTCGAGGGATCTTTTCTTGGCCAGGACGGGAAATATCACCCAAAGGGCTCTTTTATGGGAGTCCATAGCAAGTACGAAGAACCGGAAGGTTTAGCCGAAAAAGAAAAGCGGAATCAGAATGGCGTGGATTGTTAGCGCAGCAGATCTATACATCACAAATTGGAGGATAATATGGCAAAGAAAAACAGAGTTTTTATCAGCTTTGCAGTCGAGGACAAAACATATCGTGATTTCCTGGTTGGACAGGCAAAAAATGAAAAGAGCCCGTTTTCATTTGTCGATATGTCAGTCAAAAAGCCATGGGATAATGCATGGAAAACAAATTGCCGCACCAAAATAAAAGGCTGTGACGGAATGATCGCCCTTGTAAGTAAGAACACTGCCAAGGCGACAGGCCAACTATGGGAAGTTAATTGTGCTAAAGAAGAAGGTATTCCTGTTCGTGGTATATATGTAGATTCAAATAACAAGCCAGCCACATTACCATCAGAGTTTTCAGGCATAAGAGTAGTTAATTGGACGTGGAGTAATATCAAAAACTTTCTCGACTCACTTTAGAATGTGTAGCGTGTAATGAAAATTTTTATTTGTAACAGAAGTATTGAGGCCGAACCGGCCAATGAATTTATAGATGAAATACTTAATATTTCGGAAAATTCTGTAGCTATACTGAGAGAAACAGAACATTCAGAAAATTGGAAAATTGAGGTCGCTAAAAAAATACAGGAAGTAGACTTCGTCCTTTTTTTGGTGGGAGACCAAACATTTGAAAGTGATCAAATAAAATGGGAGTATGCGAAAGCAAAACAACTAAATAAGCAAATAGTAGGTGTAAAGCTACCAAGTGCCACTATTGACTCAATTGTGTTCTGCCAGGGTTTCCAAGTATTCGATAATGCGACACAATGCCTGAAATATCTGGAGCGGGTTTTTGAAAATGACCGTCAGTTATTGTTAGAGCAGTACAAAATTATGGTGTCTTCCACAGAGAAAGTCACAGAACAAAGGCTTAAGGTAAACAATCTATTTTTTACGGTAACTTCGTCCATTCTCTCTGTGGCTTTGGTTGTAGGCAAAACACTAGAATTTTCTTTAGCAGGTACTATTGCAATGGTCATTCTTTCAGGAATGGCTTTTTTAGTTTCTTTCTTTTGGGAGAAGTTAATTAATTCGTATGGAAATCTTAATAGAGGGAAATTTAAGGTTATTGACAATATTGAAAAGCAGCTCCGGACAAACATGTTTGAGTATGAATGGAAAGTCCTGACAGAAGAAATCAAGTATGAACCGAACACTAGAACCGAGGCAACTGTTATTCAGCGATTTCGTTTTTTTATTCTTGCTGTAGTTGTTTTTGAGCTCATTTACGTTATCCATCAGTTGAACGAGCAATATTGTATGTTCAATTACTTGAAATCATTATTTAAATGCACAGCGCAATAAACCGCTAACAAGGCGTTAGAGAGGGACAGCAATAAGCGCGGTTGAAAATCGTCACGATTTCGCTAGCTGCCAATTTCACGGCATCTGCACCGCTTTCCTGGCTGCCCCTCAACTTAACGTTCCCCAGAAATTAACCGCTATCCCTTGAAAAATAATGCAAAATGTGTTACCACTGCCAAGTCAGCGTGCTATATAGCAAGTTTGCTTATATAGACACGCTGACTTGGCAGCAAGCGCGTAGTTTTTTTGCCTTCTTTTTACCTTCCAGCACGCTGCTAACTCTGAAGAACCAAGCAGATGGAGCCGACCGCAGAAAGCACACAGTTTGAGTTAGGTAGTAATCATTGAGAAAAATCCGAATTAGAAGCAAAGCATTGTGGGCGGCGGCTCATCAGAACTCGTTATCTGTGAAAAATATGATCAAGATGCTTTCAGAACCAATTGGAGACCACTACGAATCACTTATTGATTATGTTGCTTCGCTATGTCCTGTATTTTCCTTGGTATGGCCGTACGATATGCTTCTCGAAGAAAGTACAAATGAAATTCATGCGTCGCTCAAAGAATTTCAGATATCTGAAAAAGTAATTGAAAATGAATGGGTAACTGATGCTAATGCTGTGCTTCCTAACATACTAACATACTAACAAACATAATAGGGGACATTATGTTGCCAGTTGAGTTATGTAGCGTGTTCTTGCGCAGCATATTCTTCTTAATTTTAAAATAAAAAAAGTTTTTCTTATTTTTTCTTCAAATATACTTTTCTCTCCTCCCTTCAATATTTATCATTTTGATTAGGTGCGTGATCACTTCACTCTCTCAATCTCACTCATGTATTTCTTTTTAACTTATTCTTTATTTTTATCTTGCAAATTTAAACAGTTCTCTTCACTATTTACCTTTATTAAGGTAATCTAGGTTTATTGAGCCTTACAATAAAAAAGGCCCAAAGTCACACCTTTGGGCCTTTAAGTAGGTAGACGTCCAATAAGTCAAAGTCATTCGGAAGCCAACCACCAACTATTACATTTAACCATGGCTTCCGGCTGTCTGCAAGGTCGGAGGTATGGTTTCTTTGAATTTACTCATTTTTTCCTGCAAACATTGCCATTTACTTTTTGCTGTTTGTCAAAGCTGTTATCGCGGCCAACTTTACTGTTGTCAATCATGCCGAATCGAAGGTCAACGGCTTCTTCACCGAGAAGCGCAAAGACGGTACCGGCAGACGGTAAAGGGTCGTGAGGCTCATCGCCAAGATGAAAAGCTGCGAAGAATGAGAAAACGTGTAGAAAGAAAAAAAACCGTGGATGATGCCTCTTCAACACCCCCTATACCACATGCTATCCTGCCTCTAACAGAACAATTTTTAGTTCAACATTGTCACTTTTGCGGCTGCCCAGGTGTCCTGGTTAAAGAATTTCCACGTCGTGGTTATGGAAATAAGCGGCATCAGATGCAAATAACAGCACACTGTCAAAACAATACTCTTTTAACTGAAACAGAGGGCAAACCATGCAGAAAAAAAGAGTCCTTCAAGCGGAGCGAGTTCGAAAGATAAACGGTTCTTTTGCTTTCATTGAACATCAATTTCTTCGTCAGGGTTTCTGGAGCAAACTCTCGCACGATGAGCTTGTACTCTACTTTTTTTTGGTACTGGTGGCGGATCGAGAGGGGTTGTCATTTTACGGCAAGGAGAAAATATGCTCGTACTGCGGGTTTTCTCCAGAAGAATACCTTGTTGCCCGCAACAATCTCATTCAAAAGAACCTTATTGCCTTTAACAAGCAACTTTTCCAAGTGCTTTCTCTGCCTGTAAGACTGCCAGCTCCGCCAAAATGTTTTTTGGAAAACCATGAGCCAACTGCTGCAAATGCTGCCCTTACTGCCTTACAGTCCCTAAAGATATTAATGAATAAGGAGAAGGCGTTATGAGTGATTCCCATGGAAGCAGTGATTTATTGGAAGGTGCTATCAATGATTACTTAATGTGGATGATCGAAAATGAATATACTACCGAAACTTCAAACTATTATGGTAGAATATTAGGTCACTTTAAAGAATTTGTCGTCCGGGAAAAGATAGCCTGGGAGCACGTTTTCACCCCTGACACCCTGGAGGCTTTTCTAAAGGTAAGTAAGTCAAGTTATAA
Source organism: Desulfobulbaceae bacterium (assembly GCA_029865005.1). GTDB lineage: Bacteria > Desulfobacterota > Desulfobulbia > Desulfobulbales > Desulfobulbaceae > JAOTSI01. The sequence goes on along the minus strand of JAOTSI010000094.1, from coordinate 7,778 downwards.
GAAAACACCCATAAAAGGCATTGGGCATTATCTTTTCAAACATGGTCGAATCACCCAACCGCTCTGGAAAAAACAACGAGTTTTGCCCGAAATTTATGAAGAATATCTCGTATATTTTGACAAAGTTCGGCAGGTAAATCCGTCACGTATCCAAAAGACAAAAAGATTGCTCACGGCGCTCCATGATTATCTGGAGAAAAACAAATGGGAGCTTACCGGTCTGCGCATCAAACAGATTGATTCATTTTTAGCACAGTTTAATCATGGGCATGCCACAAGTACACAGGCTTTTAATCGCTCCTTACTCCGTGGATTTCTAAGTTATCTCTATATTGAACGAAGAATGCTACAACGAGATTTGGCACTATTGATCGTCGGTGCGACTCAATTTGCCCAGGCTAAACCTCCACGATTTTTACGACCCCATGAGGTTCAACAACTTTTCACCACTATTGAGCCGGTCACTTCGTTTGAATTACGCACCTATGCCATGCTCCATCTCGCATATGCTTTAGGACTTAGACCATGTGAAATTAGCCGAATCACTCTTGATGATCTTTCTTTTCGCCAGGGTGAAATATCCCTGCCGCAACGCAAAGCTTGTAACCCCATCAAGCTACCTTTGCCGGAAAATACCATCAAATCAATTGCCGCTTATCTGGTAGGTGGCAGGCCCAAATCATCAAGCCGCACGCTTTTTCTTCGTCACAAAGCCCCTATCAGACCTGTTACAGCCGCAGGAGTCTCCCGGTACTTGCAGGTCTGGTTCAAGAGAACAGGTATAAATGCATCCGCTTATTGGTTGCGTCATACCTACGCTCAAAATCTTCTGGAAGCTGGTGTCTCTGTTTTTGAAATCAAGGAAATGCTGGGGCACGACCGAATACAAACAAGTAAGCGCTATATTCATATTCACACCAAACTTATGCGAAAGGTACTTTTTGATGAAACCCTTTAATAGCTTTTTGGCGGACATATTCGAAGACTACATTACCTACCGACATACGCTGGGATTTACAGATAAAAATCTACGCTCATTACTACGTCAATTTGACCGTTATGTCAGCGAGAAAGAAGCAGACTGGGGGATGTTCATCCCTCTGTTCTTTTTAGATTTTAGACAGTCTTTAACCCAGGAGCCCCGCAGTGTTAATCTTATCGTAAGTGCTGTACGCGGATTTTTCGATTATCTTGTACGATTAGAGTTATGTACAGAAAATCCGTTGAGAGATATCCCGGCTCGAAGACAAAATTCATTTATCCCGTTTGTTTTTTCACAAACTCAGGTTGATGGCCTGCTCAATTACATACAAGCAAGCATCCGACATAGCAAAGATCATTTTTTTCACGATTTCACTAATTACACGGCCATTGCCCTACTTGTGCGTTGCGGTTTGAGAATCTCCGAACCTATACGTTTGCAACCAGATCACTATAGATGGCGGGAAAAAACTCTCTATATTGAAAAAACTAAGTTTTGCAAAGATCGTTTGATTCCCCTTCCCGAAGCTGCAGCACAGGAAATAGAAAATTACTTGTCAGTGCGTTTGCGGTTTCTTAACGGCAAAAAAATACCTTCGCTTCTGATCGGTAAAGATGACAAAGCCCTTACAACAAATCAGATATATCCTCTTTTCCGACAGGCTGTTACGAACCTTGGCCTGTGGGAACCCAGAAAAATCATCGGTCATACCACTTTCGGAGCGCCCACGCCCCATAGTTTTAGGCATTCTTTTGCCATTAACACTCTTAAGCGGATTAGAGAGCAGGGGAAGTCAGCCCAGCAAGCCCTTCCAGTTCTGGCTGCTTACATGGGTCATCGGAAATACCGTTATACCGCTCTTTATCTCAAGGTACTGGAAGCTGGACAGCGACGTGCGCTGGTTGATTTTACAGTGGCACGCCGGGAGGACCTATGACCTTTGCCAAATGTCTACATGTATTTTTTAGTCATTATCTTACTAAGATCAAAGGGGTTAGTGATAATACAATTAAAACCTATCGGGATTGCTTTGCGCTATTTCTTGTTTTCATAGATGAACATCATCACCTGGATATTAAAACGTTCCAACTGGAACAACTCACCACAGAACTGCTTATTGACTTTCTAATACATTTGGAAGAAGGTCGAGGCAATAGCGCTAAAACGAGGAACCTTCGTCTTGCTGCTTTTAAGTCTCTTGCCAAAATGATCCGTATTTACCATCCCCAAATGGTAGATATTGCAGAGCGACTACAAAATATCCCACAAAAACGGGTCCAAAAAAAATTAGTTGGTTTCCTTACTCAGCAGGAATCCTTTAAAGTATTTAAAGCGGTAGACCTTAACAAAAACGGGGGTTTCCGTGATTACTGCCTACTCCACCTCCTCCTTGATTCCGGTTCTCGGGCTTCTGAGATAGCCACCCTTAAAATTGATTATTTTGATCAGGAGGCTAAAACACTAGCAATTTTAGGCAAGGGTGATAAATACCGCCTTGTTGAACTGTGGCCCAAAACAGTGGACCTTTTGGTCCGTTATATCAAGGATTATCGAACTGCTCCTAGGTTACCCCTCTATCATAACGTCTTATTCGTTAATCAACGCGGTGAAGAATTAACCCGGCACGGCATATATAAAATATGTAAAAAATACCTGTCTAAGGCTCTACCAGCAAACCGGCTCAAGGTCTTAAACCCTGCCCACAGTTTTCGTCATTCATGTGCAATGAACATGTTGATTGAGGGTAAATCGGTCACAGATATTAAAAATCGGTTGGGACATGAAAACATTGACTCTACAATGATTTATCTTCAGCTAGATTTAGGTACTAAAAGAGAAGTACAACAAAAATTCATCCAATATAATCAAGGAGTATTAGGAAATGACCCGTATTTAGAAGAATTATTTGATTGGGATGATAAGGAGCAAATTTTAAACTGGCTCGATAGTTTATAAAGTAAAAATAACTATTAACCAGATAACGGAATAGTATTACCGGGAGGAGCTTATTATGTTGCCAGCTAAATTATCCAATTAGTATTTCCAGGCCTAACGAGTTGATATACTACCAAGTTTCAGTAAAATGAAAAAATTACGTTTTCCTTTTTAATTTCAAAAAGATACAGGAACTGGCAACATAAGGGACAGACCACGGTTTTTCTTGCAGGTAAATGTTTAAACGTGGTCTGTCCCCTATTGTTGATTCTTTTGGCAAAAGATGAAAATTAAACCAAACACCTACAAAAATACCCACTTTTTCCTTGCTCCCCTTCCAGCCTCCCCGTATATTTATTCAAGGGCAGCATACAGTTTCAAACAATATACCCTAAAGACAAAACACCCCAGCAACGCGAAGGCGGTTTAGTTCAACAGAGTTTTGACAGCGGCTTCATTACACTCAGCGCTGCAAAAACTCTAACCCGTTACAAAAAATAAACACAAAGGAAGGATTGATGAGCATAAGGACAATTACAATTGCTGTAAATAAAAATATCCAAGCCCCAGAAGTTGGTGATGGTGGATTTATTGGCCTACCAAACATTTTAATTGAACATAATTACAATGAAGAATGGGATGTAAATTCATATTCATTTGGCTGGATATATTCTGGTTTTAATTCAATCGGCCTAGTAACCAAATGTACAGAAAATTTTAGAGAATTTCTTGAGAAGCACTCCGGTGACAATATTTGTGCTTTCACTGAAGGTGATGAAAGTGAAGAGGAAGAACAAGTCGATTGGGATAATCTAAAAACTTTCGAACCTACACCTAAAAATCAGTTCAAAGAATGCAGTTTTCAAATAACTAATACGAAAAATGATAATTTCTTTTTGTCTAAAAACACAGAAATGCTTATTCCTAATGAAAGTCTTCTATCTAGAGAAGATATTAATAATTTCATTGAAAAGATTTGTGACGCAGAAGAAATTGACGATTATCTTTCCTATCTACCTTCAATTATAGACCCTTACGAAGAACTTGGAAATATAAGAAGTTTTATAATGAAAAATAAAGATGACCAATTAAAAATAATCATAAAATCGTTATAACACGCGGTTCAAGAGGGACTGGCGGCCAGGTGAGCCGTTTCGGGTTTATTGTAGTTTTAAGCAACTGGCAAGCTGTCATATAGTACCAGGGCCAACCCCTTAACCTTAAGTTAGCCCAAGAGAAGGTACATGACTCATCACCTTAAGCCTTTGGTTTCAAAACTTTCTGCTTTAGACTTGTCTAAACCACCTGCACCTTGGTGCAAAGCGCCTACGGTCCTGATTGGAGGTTTACGTTCAATCGGGTTTCAACGAGATTCTGACCTGCTCCTCGTTGTATCTGAACAGGGGCGTGGAGTTATTGATTGCGTCACGGGTATAACACTTACCCGGGATCGTAGTGAGTACTACGAAGATGAGATTCTGCTTGAGGCTGAGGGCATTGGCCAGATGTCAGGGCAAAGCATCCGGATTTCCGGCCTCTATGGTGGAGGATTACCTAATTCCACTTCTGACAATTGGTCACTTGAAACGGTCACACTCGCTTGGCCTGAGCAGTCGCTATTATTGGTGGAACCTGGGTCATGGTTGTATGGAAGTCTTTACGGGAAACCCTGCAATTTTTATAAGATATTCTCAGATTCCGAAATTAGGGCACAAGGCTTCTCCCCCACCGGTAGAACCCTCGTGATTGCGACAACGAGTGAAATTTATATATATTCAAGAAATACAGTGGGCTAACCATGGGTTCAAAAGGGACTGGCGGTCACGTGCGACGTTTCGTATTTAATGCTATTTCAAGCAACTGGCAAGCTTGCATATAGTTCCAGGGCCAGCCCCTTAACCCTACGTTGGGCTTCAAGAACTTTAATAAGGAATAATAATGTCAACTAAGCATCTTGACCCAATTGATAAAGCATATAATGATTTTAAATCATTGCTACCAGAGCTGAAGGATAATGCTCAAACAATATCAACAGAGCAAGATACCAGACTAAAAATTATAGACCCAATTTTTATAAAAATATTGCAATGGGCACCCTTCAATATTTCAACTGAAGACCCGACTGGCGATGGTTTTGTTGACTACACATTCTCAATAAACAATCTTTCAAAACTAATAGTAGAAGCAAAAAAAGATTCTGTTTCTTTAGGCTTAACAAGCCGTTCACCAGGAAGAGCATACAAATTAAGTGGGCCTGTATTGTCAAAATCACCCCAGCCTCGTGGTGGTATCTTACAGGCAATCCGTTATTGCGGTTCTAAAAATGCTGAACTAGCTTGTGTTACAAATGGCAATGAATGGATAATCTTTAGAGGAAGCCGTCTAGGGGATGGTAAAGACACATCAGAAGGCATGGCTTTTGTATTTCCCAATCTTGATTCAATTGAAGATAACTTTAAATTATTTTTTGATCTTTTATCAACTACGGCAGTAGAGCAATATGTTTATCGTGGCTACTTTCAAGAAGCAGAAGGTCAACCAATAAGAGCAAGAGCCTTTAGCAAAACATTGAGACCTGTTGATGGGTATCGTTTGCTCAAACAATCTGAGTTGGCAATTGACATCAATAGAATAATGACAACATTTTTCAGGCGCCTTTCAGGTATAGATGAAGAAGAAATGCTTGCAAAATGTTTTGTAGTCACCAAAGAAAGCCAAATAGCAGACACACGCCTAATTCGTATTACGGACGATTTAAGTACAAACATAAGCAACTTAGACACTAATGAAGGAACAGCCCTCTCTCAAGTAATAGAGCGTGTACAACAAACTCAACGAAATGAGTTTGTATTATTAGTCGGCACAAAAGGAGCAGGTAAATCTACATTTACAGAGAGATTCTTCAAGTTCATTCTACCAGATAAAATAAAAGATCAGAGTGTTATTATGCGTATAAATGTAGGAGAAAGCTCAGGTGATCCTACAACGATAATTGAATGGCTAAATGAACATTTACTTTCATCAATAGAACAAAATCTTTTTGGAGACTATGGCCCCAAATATGAGGAAATACAAGGTATGTATTTTGATGAATATAAAAGATGGCTTCGAGGTCCACACAAATTTCTTTATGAACGAGACAAAGGAGAATTTAAAGAAAAGTTTGGAGAACATATTGAGCAACTCAGATTAGAAAAACCTGAAGAATACATTAAACGTTTGATTCGTCACATTGTCTGTTCTCGCCGAAAAGTACCTTGCTTAGTATTTGACAACACAGACCACTTCAGTATTGAATTTCAAGAAATAGTTTTCCAATATGCAAGATCTCTCTATGAATCGGAATTATGTTTTATTCTCATTCCTATTACAGATAAAACAAGTTGGCAATTATCAAGACAAGGGGCTTTGCAGTCATTTGATAGTGAATCATTCTTTCTGCCAACTCCAACGCCAAAAATTGTCATAGACAAAAGAATTTCTTTCCTTGCAGAAAAACTTTTAAGTGAAAAGCAAGAAAAAAAAGCAGGATATTTTCTAGAAAGAGGAATTCGTCTATCACTTGACGACATAAATGCTTTTGTTGTTTGTCTGCAAAATGTTTTTTTGGAAACAGGAATGGTTGCTAAATGGATTGGTAATCTTGCAAATAATGATATTCGACGATGTTTACATCTCACAAGAGATGTTGTTTCTTCTCCATATTTAAGAGTTGATGATTTAGTTAAATCATACATAGCAAAAACATCTCTTCAAAGTTCTGAGATCAATATCAAACGTGCAATAATTCGCAAAGGATATAATTTTTACCCAACTGGTCAAAATGAATTTGTTCAAAATCTTTATTCGCTCACAACAGAAATTGAAACAACTTCACTTTTAGCACTTAGGATCTTGAGATTATTAAGAGACGCCAAACACCATGATGCAGGTGGGCTTGAAGATTATGTCACTGTTGAGCAAATATTGGATTACCTTCAGGCCGTTGGCATTGATCGACGAAGTACAACTTTATGCCTTGATGCCTTATTAAAATCAGGATTGTGCCTAAGTTATGATCCAACAGTTATGGATATTGCTTTTGTTAAGAAAGTGCAGCTTTCACCTTCTGGTTTACAACATTTGTTTTGGGGGTCATGGGATGAGAGTTACATTGGTTCAATGCTGCAAGTTACACCAATTTCGGATCAAGAGGTTCATCAAAAACTGCAAGTAATTAAAGGAGAAAATATCTATCAAAAGTGGAATGCCAGCATTATTATATTTCTTGAATATCTCATTAAAGAAGACCAAATATATACTAATGACATTGACCATGCAGCTTATAAAGGCCAAAGAAAGCTTATATCAGCATTTAATCTCAAAATTAAAAGACTAAAAGACTAAAAGACTAAAAGACTAAAAGGCTAAGGTTAAAGTCATAAATATATCTCCAACTTAATATCGTGCAAACACTAGCCCAACAATGCGTTCAACCAGACCTGCGAGCACGTGCGTTTTTTCGAGATAGGTTCATCAATTTACAACGCTCAAGGTTGATTGCCAAACTGGTTGGCAGGCTGGTTAACTTTGGCGTTCCCCAGAAATTAACCGCTATCCCTTGAAAAATAATGCAAAATGTGTTACCGCTGCCAAGTCAGCGTGCTATATAGCAAGTTTGCTAATATAGACACGCTGACTTGGCAGCAAACGCGTAGTTTTTTTGCCTTCTTTTTACCTTCCAGCACGCTGCTAACTCTGAAGAACCAAGCAGATGGAGCCGACCGCAGAAAGCACACAGCTTGAGTTAGGTAGTAATCATTGAGGAAAATCCGAATTAGAAGCAAAGCATTGTGGGCGGCGGCTCATCAGAACTCGTTAT
>JAOTSI010000397.1 GCA_029865005.1 Desulfobulbaceae bacterium | reverse complement strand
CGGGATAGTAACGGGAGAATACAGCTTGATGTGCTGCTAGAGGAGGAAACCGTCTGGCTGACCCAAGCACACATGGCCCAGTTGTTTGGTAAGGCCCGGTCAACGATCAATGAGCATATAAAAAATGTCTTCAGCGAAGGAGAGCTAATTGAATCCGAGGTTATGAAGAAATTCGGAATTTCCGAATTTCAGCAAAAAAGTCCAAACTACTACAACCTAGATGTCATTATCTCGGTGGGCTATCGGGTCAAGTCCAAGCAAGGTACTCAGTTCCGTATCTGGGCCACCCAGCGTTTGAAGGAGTATATCATTAAGGGTTTTGCCCTAAATGACCAGCGATTTAAGAGCGGCAGCTCCATGAATTATTTTAACGAGCTCCAGGATCGCATTCGTCAAATTCGCCTCTCTGAGCGTTTTTTTTACCAGAAAATCAAGGATATTTATACCACCTCCATTGATTACGACCCCAAAGGCGAGAAAACCACCGCCTTTTTTAAAAAAGTGCAGAACAAGTTGCTGTGGGCCATCGGAACCCAGACCGCAGCAGAACTCGTCTATCGCCGGGCGGACGCTTCCCTGCCGCTTATGGGTATGCAATCCTATGACAAAAAGAACGAGGTGGCCATCAGCGAAAAAGATGTCTCCATTGCTAAAAATTATCTCAACGAAGATGAAATAAAACTTCTAGGCTTATTGGTGGAGCAATATCTCGCCTTTGCTGAGACCATGGCCCAGCAGCACACCCCGATGTATATGGCAGATTGGGTTCAACGGCTGGACGCCATTATTGAGCTCAACGGTCGAGAGTTATTGAACCACGCCGGAAAGATCAGCCACGCTCGGGCCCTGGAAAAATCAGCCCTGGAATATGAAAAGTATCAGGCAGCACAAAAGGAGCTGAGTAAAGAGGCAAGCCTGCAGGAACTAGAGAGAGACCTCTTGGAATTACAAGCCATAAAACCCGACAAAGGGGAGTAAAAAGTGAAATTCACCGAGGCGCGACTGGAACAGGCCATTATCGAGCTCCTGGGTAAACAGGGTTACCCCCATGTCCCCGGCGAAACCATCAGCCGTGAGCCGGGCGAAGTCATCATCAAAGAGGATCTGCATGCTTTTCTGACCAACCAATATGGCGGCGACAAGATCACCCCCGGTGAAATCGATTCCATAATCAAAAAGCTCACAAGCCTCCCCGCCTCTGATCTTTACGAGTCCAATAGGTTGATCATGAAGATGGTCTCCGACGGTCTGCTCCTCAAAAGGGAAGACCGGAGCCAAAAAGACCTCTACCTCCAGCTCATCGACTATCAGGAACTGGAGGAGTTCCGAGTTCCTAGGGCAGGGGAGGTGGCAACCGTGGTTGCCGAAGCACCCACCACCTACCATGCGAGCAAGAACATCTATAAGCTGGTCAGTCAGCTGGAGATCATCGGTTATGAAAAACGGATCCCCGACTGCATCCTCTACATCAACGGTTTGCCTCTGGTGGTCTTTGAGTTTAAAAGCGCCATCCGCGAAGAGGCCACCATCCATGATGCCTTTACCCAGCTCACTGTTCGCTATCAGCGTGACATCCCGGAACTTTTCAAATATAACGGGTTTTGTGTAATCAGCGACGGGGTGAATAACCGGGCCGGTTCGCTGTTTGCACCCTACGAGTTTTTCTACGGCTGGCGGTCCGCGCCTGGCAATAATGATCCCGTGGCCAGCAAGCTTGCCGAGACCGACGGCATTGAATCCCTGTACACCATGATTCAGGGGATGTTTGATCAGTACCGTTTGCGGGACATTATCCGCAACTTCATCTACCTGCCCGACACATCGCGCAAGGAAGAAAAAATCCTCTGCCGCTACCCCCAATATTACGGGGCCACCAAGCTCTACGCCAATATTAAGGCCCATCGCCGCCCGGAGGGGGACGGGAAGGGCGGCACCTATTTCGGGGCCACCGGCTGCGGCAAAAGCTACACCATGCTCTTTCTGACCCGTCTTTTGATGAAGTCTGTTGATTTCGCCAGCCCCACCATTATTCTCATCACCGATCGCACCGATCTTGACGACCAACTATCCGGCCTATTTGTCGGTGCCAAGGGGTATATCGGGGATGAGGCGGTGATCAGCGTGGAGAGCAGGGCCCAGCTTCGGGATTTACTGCGGGGTCGCAGTAGCGGTGGAGTCTTTCTGACCACCATCCACAAGTTCACCGAGGACACCGAACTGCTCACCGAACGCTGCAATGTGGTCTGCATCTCGGACGAGGCCCACCGTAGCCAGGTTAATCTGGATCAGAAAATCCGGGTCACCGAAAATGGAGTGCAGCGCATCTACGGGTACTGGGCTTAGACTGTTCATGATGTGCTTTTGAAAGAGCAGAATACCCTTTAATTTTATTAAACCTTATGAATATTGTTGCATTTTCAATATATCTTCAAGGCCTAACGGAGCGCGCAATACTCCCATTGCAACAGCTGGAACTTCCCCCGTGGTCCAGTGTTTACGTACAAAATTATGGATAAGGAGGTGTACATCAAGTGTCCGTTGAAGCCCAGAAGTTGACTTGGCGTAAGTGTTAGTGCGGCGTCGGTAGGCGCTGTTGCGTCTACGCATTGCAGCATTGTTCGCTTCAACATGATTAGCATGGATATCTGATTCAGATAGATCTTGCTTCGTTTCAGGATGCTCTTTAACTGGTGCTTGATATTTCGGACGCTTAGGACCACGTTTGTGTTTTTGGTCGCCTTTATTTTTAACCCGAACTTTGACCCCTGGAGGGAGCACTACCGGCGGACGACCAGGTTTGTCATTTCGTAATGCTTCAGCACAAAGAGAAAAAAGTGTGTTACCGTAGCGGCGCTCTCCGTCCGACAAAAACGATAAATCATCTGTTTGTGCAATATATTCGCATACGGTTAACATAACTGATTCAAATAGGTTGGCATCTTTGTTTCCACATTGTTGTTCGACAATAAACCTGCTGCTCCGTTCCATTATAACAGCAGTCCAACCTTTAGAGGAGGAAGGTTCGCTACGCTTGTTCACAATGGTGTATAGTTCATCACCCTCAAAAACAAGCGAAACAAAATTGTGGCAAAAGCTGTACAGCATCAACGTTTCTTTTTGGTCGGCAAATAGTTGTTCCCATGTACTTACCGTATTTTTATGCATGTTGAGTACTCGGCCGGTTGCGCGTAGCCCCATTCCTTCGCTACGTATTCTTAAGGCTGAAGCAACTTTACTGATCGGGGATTTTAGATGTTCCATGGGGGTCCCGATAGTTTCTGAGAATATTGCATTACATTCAACGCACTTGTGTAAATATCGTGGACCATTGTGTACCGTATCATATTTTTTATACGGGACAGCTTCTGTGGAATGACATTCGGGGCAGTAAGATATCTTTTGTATTTTCATGGTATGTAAATACCATTACATCGCCTCCATGGGAAGAATATTCAACAGTTAGAGCCCAGTCCCCTGCCTGCCGGATTATATTGCAGTCCTTGCACTCTATACGAACAATATGTGCCTTAATATAGATGGGTTTCCGGCCAATAGGTAGAGAGTGGAAGTACCGGGGAAGACAACCATGCTGTATGATGTTTTTGCTCTTGCAAGCTGAGCAACGAAGATCGAACTTATTCCTGGTAACAGTGAACGTAATATTACCTTCTCGATAACCTGTTCGTACGTATTTGTACCCAACAATGCCAAATCCATGATAAAGTAAACTAGTAGACATGTAGAACCATCCTTATTTTTAGGTTATTTTACTAAAAACTACACGTCCATTTTTTTGTCACCCTAAAAATGGTTAAAAGTACGCTTGAGCCGGAAGAACCGTTAATGGTGCTTACTAATCTGCTAAGTCAGGGGTTTAGGAGTAAAGAGCTGCTGGATTGGTCAATGTTCTATCTTTTGCCAACGGTTTATTGGCACAAGCAAATGAA
>JAOTSI010000396.1 GCA_029865005.1 Desulfobulbaceae bacterium | reverse complement strand
AATTCTACGCAATTTACTAATTTATTTATATTTTATGTGGCTCTAACGTTGAACCTTATTTCACTAAATGTCGTTTAGTTATTGGAAGAATACTAAGGAGGGGCATTGGGAATATCCGTCAGGCTAAAAACGGCAACCAGTCAATATTTTTGATGATGTGCTTGATAACAGAAATGCGATCACAAGAATCGCCCCTACGAATGCTAGCTGCATATAGGAAGATAAGATAAAAGATTAACGCATCAACTCTGTGCCACAGTGTTGGATTATAGGATGATTTTTGTGATATCCATAGGTTTCGCCTTAATTTATAAATATTTTGGAAATATTTTATTGCATTAAGGTCTTAGCCTGACGGCAATGGGGCACTGGGTTGTAATTGTACGTAAAAGAGGTGTGAGCTTTTTTACTTTTCAGTGTTTTGGGCTCGGCAATAGGCGCCATGATGTTCGGCTGCTTCGTATTCAATCACTGTAAGGGCCCTGTTTTCAGCGATTACCTTAGTGCGATAGGTTGCAATATCCTTAAATTCCAACGATAATTTTTCAAGTTTGAATCGCTGTTCCGGTTTAATTGGTCGGTATTCCATATATTTTTCTGTATAATAGACGAAGGCGATTCCGGCAACTAAGAATAGTCCCATACCGATATTTGCTATAATATTACTGTAAGATGAGGTGGCGTATATGCCGAAAAATCCTATGGGAAGCGAGCAGAGAGCAACTCCTAAGCATATGCGGCTTGATTTAGCGTATTTTTGTTTGCATATTAAAATATCGGTTGGTGGATCGGCAGTGATATTGATGGACATTAAAGAGTACTCCTACAGTAATAATGGTGAGATAGGCTGAGGCGTAATTGTACCATGGAATGAGCGCGCTGAATAATTTCTGTTTGTGGTTAGAGGAACGGATAATAAATGATATTTAAGTCTTCGTGCATACCTTTTCTGGTTATTAAATAAAATCTTTTCAAAAAGAGTGCGATATCGGTCTGGTTCTAGGCTAAGGGGTGTAAGTAAAATAGTAACCGTTCACCAGTGCAGCGAATGGGTGCAAACAGGCGGTGAACTGTAGCTAATCATATGTGGATTTTCCCTGATCGTGTGTAAGGGAGGCGCTATTGTACGTTTACGTCTAAAGCTCTTTCTTGGAGCTCTTTCAGCATTCTTTAGGTGATATTACCATAAATCAATAGGTGGTTGTACCAATTTACCTGGATGATATGGAATGGTAGGATTGAATATTAGATGTTTGTTGTGCTCAGTGATTCGATTTTCAGATGTTTTTCGTTAATACCAACTGTTATCCAAGCACCAAATAAAAATGTGATATTTAAATTAATAAGGAGTCTAATTATGGCGCGAACGAGCTTTAAAGGCAACCCAGTGGAAACCGAGGGAGATTTACCCAAGATCGGAAGTCAAGCACCGGATTTCAAATTAACTAATACAGATTTGTCCGATGTTGTTGTTGGTGATTACTTGGGAAGACGAATCGTTATGAATATTTTTCCCAGTATAGATACTCCTGTCTGTGCTAATTCGGTCCGAAGATTTAATAAAGAAGCTAGTGAGGGTTCTGATACGGTGGTGCTATGTATCTCAGCAGACTTACCCTTTGCTCATCAACGTTTTTGTGAGGTAGAGGGTCTCAAGAATGTTATACCACTTTCGGTGTTTCGCAATCCAGAGTTTGGACGTGATTACGGCTTGACAATAGCAGGCGGTGCATTGGTCGGTCTTTTAGCTAGAGCTGTTATTATTCTAGATGATGCTGGTAAGATTGGGTATTGTCAATTAGTCCAGGATATTGCACAAGAGCCTGATTATGAAACTGCTATCCAGTACCTTGCCCCATAACTGATTTGGCTTCTCGCTGTTTTGAGTGGGTAAGTTAAAAGAGTGAAAAATCAGCCAATTGAGTTCCAGCCATTGAGCTGAAGCCCCATAGGAGGCATGAAAGCCCTATTGCCTTTGTCACCTATAGGTTAGCATGGAGAGGGAGAGTCTGCAAGAAGGCGAGTGTGCGAGCACCCGCAAGGCTAGGCTTTGAAGGCATTTTCTCTCCATGTTACTTGTTGACTGCAAGTATTCTTCAATCTCTTTGGTCAAGGCTTTAGGGCATAGCCGTCAGGCTAAGACCTGAAAGGGAGAAAATATAGTATTAGATTAAGGCAAAACCTTGGGATGTCAAAAGGATCCCCCTTTAATCCAAACCTGTGGAGCAACGGCATTTCGATAAGATCTGATGCGTTAATCATTTAATCTTATATTCCTAATGCTGCGGGCGTGCGTAGGGGCGATCCTTGTGATCGCCCTTCTGCTGGCTCGCCTTAATCCAATAATACATTGTTATACTAATTGGTTCCAGTCTTAGCCTGACGGCAATGGGCTTTAGGGCCGCGGAAAAATAAATTATCCCATCTTGCTTGTCTTTTTAGCCGTCTTCTTTATCAAGGCAACAGTTACATTGTAATACTATGTGCCTATTGCCTTGATAAAAAAGAAGACTAAAAATCCTGCGCAATTTTGGGATATTTATTATTTTCCGCGGCCCTTATTCTAAAATACCTGTGCTTATGTTTGACTTCGACACATTTGTTTTCATTTGCACGATATTGCAACAAATACCTAGCTTGACAATGTAACTTTTGTTGTAGTGAACGGCCAAGGATACTGGTAATAAATAAGTATTATGTAGTAATTATTTTCTATTAATTACCTTGGTTAGTATGGCAGGTCTTCATTGCTCCCTTCTTTGTACTTGAACTGATGCCTAAAAAAGTTCTGTTTATGTTCCCTCCTATTGATTTCTGTCTAATAATAATTTTCTTGTTATTGATGTGAAAAAGAATGCTAAAAACTATTTTAGTAGTGATTATTGTTTGCATTAGAAAGTCTAATAATAATTTTTATTGTCGATTAATATAGGTTTTGATAGTATTTTTTTAATCTTTAAAGTTGCGTGATAAAAAGAACATACGGATTTTTTTAGTTAAATATTTTAACGGTTGTGGAAAATATCCATCGAAAAAGGTATAAAATAAATTTTTTATTAGTTGGAAGTCTTTCCTTGAAGATGACGTTGTGTTGTGAAATCAGTTCTGCCATTCCTTAATGGTTGGTAGGAGGGAAGATTTATAGGAAGGCGGAAATTTTTTTAAAAGGAGTGGAGATGCAAATTGTTTGTCCAAACTGTCAGGCAAAGGGAAAAATAGGGGACGAGTTTCTTGGAAAAAGAATAAAATGTCCAAAATGCCAAGAACCATTTGTTGTGGCAGAGGCTACGGCTGGAAGTCAAACTGCGGAACCTACCACCGCCCAACAAGCACCCTCTTCTCCAGATACGAAATCAACGGTTAAAAAGGTTTGTTCTGAGTGTAATATTCCCACACCGGAAAGTGAGTTGCTTGATTTTGATGGATCTCTAGTCTGTGCAAGATGTAAAAATATATATTTGCAGCGGGTTAAAGAAGGAGTCGGCGATGGATTGTTTGAGTATGTCGGCTTTTGGATGCGGGTTCTAGCAAAGGTTATAGATGGATTTATCACTGGTTTTGCGGGATATATTATCGGTATTGGGATTGGGTTTCTCTTGGTGAGTATAGGGGCAACTGATCAGGTTGTTGTGTTAATTGTTTCTCAATTAATATTGATGGTTATAGTTATTGCCTATTATACAGTTTTTGTAGGTAAATATGGGGCTACCCCTGGAAAGATGGCCCTGGGGTTAAAAATAGTAAAGCCAGATGGTATGCAACTCACCTATCTTCAGGCTTTTGGTAGGTATTGGGGGGAGTTTTTGAGCAGCATTATTCTCTGTATAGGGTATTTGATGGTCGCGTTTGATGATGAAAAACGTGGTCTCCATGATCGCATATGTGGGACTAGAGTCGTTCGTTCTCGTTAGGAGATCCATCTGATTATATATTCAACTATTATGGTGATACCTAATGGTTGAATGTATTATATGTTATA
>JAOTSI010000091.1 GCA_029865005.1 Desulfobulbaceae bacterium | reverse complement strand
CTTGATGCCGTAGAGGGAAAGTTCAATTTCCTCCTCTTTTAGTAATGCTTTAATCGTGTTGCCGTTAATGATTTCCGTTACTACCGCATTATCAATGGCTGAGTGTTTTTGTTCAGTGTTTTCAATAATGTCCATAACTATACCTGATTGATAATTTGGATCATGTCTCTTGCGGTTATTCATCATTGAGGTTGCTCCCTGGTTATGGGAGGAGCCAGAGCTTCCGGAAGAACTACCGGAAGGAGCTCCCAGGGAGAAAGTATGTTTGTGGTAAGCCCCCTTGGCTACCCCGAACTTTTCGCAATTTACTGTGCAGGAGTGACCATGATTGGCATCTAAGAAACCAGGATGGGCTTGTGCGATATTGGGCAATAAAAATAAAATGGTTAGGTAACCAGCTATAAAGTAGTTCATATCTTCTCCGTGTAATCGTAGTCGGATTAGCTTGCAAGGCCTATGGCATCTTCAATACGGATTTCTAGTTCCGCAGTTTTTATCTCTGAGAGTCCGAGATGATCGGCTTCGCTGCTTGCAGCAAGGATGATGTTGGTCCTTTCTCTGGTGCCCACCCCTAGCTTGTTGCAAGCTAGATCGGCTAAGCGAATAATAACTAGTAGGTCATTTTTTGGATCGAATTCCTCCATGTGATGGTCTCTGGCTACTATAGCATACATTTCAGGAATATTCCATAGGTGGAGTAAGGTGTAACCGTAGTGGCCGTGAAGGGTGTTGATCGCTTCCTTAAGTATCACTTCGTAGGATTTTGGGTCGATTTGTTGGGTACGGATTAGTTCAGCGGCAATAGACAGAATATATAGTTTACCCATATCGTGAAGGAGTCCGGCAGTGAAAGCTTCTTGAGCTTTGGAGTGAAGATTGCAAGTGGTTGCTATCCAGTGGGCTCCCATGGCGCAGCCTACCGAGTGCTTCCAAATTGAGGTTAGGATAGCTTTGATTGATGGATCTTTGGTTTGAAACATATTTTTCTGTGATGAAAGGAGTGCGATGTTTGCTGTTTGGTTCATGCCCAAACGTACTATGGCGTCACGTACGGTTGAGATTTTGGAGATCCCCCGGAAGAAAGCGGAATTTGCCATGCGTAGTACTCCTGAGGTCAGCGTTTGATCACAGGTTATCAATTTTTCGATAGCTTTGATGTCTGGTGTCTCGGTTGCGAGTTTTTGTTGTATTTGGAGTCCTGTTCGGTCAAAAACGGGAGGAGTAATTTCTTTTTTTTGTAAATTTTCATCCAGTATTTCAATAAATGATTTGTTTTGTTTCATAGGGTTATTCTCCGGCTAATCTTTTAATTTCCTCAAGTTTTCTTGGCTTGCTGAACCTGGGAAGACAGCGCATGATTTCGTCAATAGTGGTGATGCCGGCTGCTGCTTTGTAGATACCATCCTCAAAGAGGGTCACCATGTTGGTTGATTCTATGCTTATTTTACGTATTTGGTGACTGGTACGACGTTGAATTAAGCCATCGCGAACGTCTTCATTTAATACAAGAACCTCAAAAACAGGAATGCGACCCTTGTAACCCGTGTATCGACAAAATTCACAACCTGTTCCTTTTGAAAAGTGTGCGTTTTCCAGGTGTTCCGGTTTCATGCCTAAACGAAGAAAATCCTTAGGGGTAAGGGTGTATGGCATGGCGCATTGTGGACATATTTTCCGTAGTAATCTCTGAGCTACGATGCAGACCACCGTGGAGGAGATTAGAAAGGCGTCTATGTTCATGTTTAAAAGACGTAGTAGGCCTCCTATACTGTCTTCGGTGTGAAAAGTGGTAAGTATTTTGTGGCCGGTCATTGCGGCTTGAACAGCCACTTCTGCGGAAAATCGGTCTCGGATTTCCCCGATGACTACCACATCTGGGTCTTGACGAACGATGTGGCGTAATGTTTCTTCAAAGGTTAGGTTGATTTTTGGATCGATGGAACATTGTCCTATACCCTCAATTACGTATTCAACAGGATCCTCAGCGGTAATGATACTTGTTTCACTGTTGTTGAGGTAGTTTATGCAACTGTAGACGGTGGTTGTTTTTCCTGAACCTGTTGGACCGGTAATGAGGATCACCCCACTTGGCCGATCTAGGGCATCGTTAATGAATTTTTTACGTATTAGGCGCGGCATGCCTAGTTCGTCGATGTTGAGTAGTTCACTTTGCCGGTTCAGAAGTCTTAGGACAATTTTTTCCCCGAATACAGTCACGTAAAAGGAAACACGTAAGTCCATTTCGCTCTCTTTGTGGACAAAGAGCATTCTGCCGTCCTGGTGGCGTCGTTTTTCAGCGATGTCTGCTTTGCATAACACTTTTATTCTACTGGAAAGAGAAGCGTGAATATTGATAGGAAAATTTTTATAAGAAACTAGTACGCCGTCGGTGCGGAACCGTATTCGGACACGGTCGGAAAGCGGCTCTATGTGGATGTCGCTCACGTCCTGGAGTTCTATTGCCTCAGTGATGATATTGTTTACTATGGTAACGGCGTTGTCGTCGTTGGGTGTCGTTTTGTTGGTTTTGTCTGTGGGTAGGAGTCTTTCAATGGCTGTTATGATGGATTTTCTAGATGAAATGGCTGGGATAACAGTCATGTTCATCGCATTGCTGACAGTTCGAATTGCATTGTTGTCAAGTGGATCGGCAAAACATACTACCGCTTTGTTGTCTTGGATGCGAAGAGGGATAAAGCTGCGGGATTCGTAGTGGCGAAGGGGAATTTTACGGAAAATATTTTCGTCAATTTTTGCAAATTCCACATCTGTGTATTCGTAGCCTAATTGAAGTGAGAGGGTGTTTAGGAGTTTTTTTTCCTCTAGTAGTTTGCTGTCAACTAGAACTTCTCCTAATTTACGTTTGGGTTTGCTTTGGGATTGAATATGGAGTGCGGTTAGTAGGTCTTGTTCGTTTATTAGGCCTAGCTCTACTAGCATGTCTCCGATGCGAAGCGATAGAATGTTGTCTCGAATGGTTTGGTGGATTTGTTCATCGGTAATGTATTTTAGTTCTTTAAGGATTTCTAAAATATTTTGTGATGTTTTTAGTTTATCTCTGATTCTGTGGCTATGATCAACCTGTTTTTTGGTCAGCAGCTTTTTGCTGAGCAGTAGATTGACTATTTCTCCGTAGGGTCGGTTGGGTTTTGTTGGCGGTTGTTTCATTTGTTGGGTATCTAAAGTAATGTTTATGTTCTAGAGTATGGTCTGAGAATTGGTAAACCATGTATGGTTCAGGCAAAATATTAAATATTTTAAAATCACGTTGGATTATTAGTTAGCTCCCCCTCTCTTAACAAAGAAGACGGCTAAAAAAGCAAGTAGGTAAGATGTATATTCTGAGATGAGATAATATATTATTTCTGAGTTCCTAAATCAGCTAATTGTTATTCCTATGATCAGAAGCAAAAGTATTCTTATGGTATGAGTTTATCTCATGGAGATTTTACGTCAATATAACGATTCAGTCATGTATTGGGTTCATGTTTTGTTTGGTTTGGTGTGCAATGTGTTTATCATCGAAAGAAAAAAATATTTGCAATGACCTATTCTTGTATTTTGTTATGAAGTATGGATAATGCATCACCGGCATTAGCTAGTGATGTAAGAAAATAAAAATGAGGTTGTGATGAGAAAAATTAGATTGGTTTTAATGTTGTTGGTTGTGATGATTAGTGTTGTTGTGGGGAGAGATGTGTACAATGATTACTCGTTGGAAAGGTCGGTTGAAAAATGTAGTAGCGAGTTAGAAATGACACATAATAAAAGAAGGATGCAGGTAACTCGTTTTGCATCCATTTATAATGATGATCCTGAGAAATTTTATGAGTTTGCTACTAGGTTGGTCAATATAGGACATGGTCTTTTTGGGGAGTCTAGTGAATCATTTATAGTACAAGAGGATGGAAAACGTTTTACTGAAACACGGTTTGAGGGGGATAGTGTTGTTGGTCAATCGGTAGATCATGATGCTGTATGGGAGGCCTTAGGGGGTAGGAAGGGGATTGTGCGTAGTCTTAATTATCGTGGTGTTATGTCGTATATTATATATGATCCTTTGGTGATAGAGGATTATACCTGGGCATTTATTACTGAGATAGACGCAGCTGAATTAGCGGCTGGTAATTGTGGCATTTGATGTTTTTCCCGTTGCTGTGCATTGAGGGTATGGTTGGTATGTTTAAATGTACAGACATGTGTTGTTTGTTTATCTGTAATGACTTGGTGTTTTCTTGTTAAGTTCCCTGTTTTCATACTTTTGTGTAGGGTTTTTCGTTCGGGCATAGTGTTTGACTAATGAATGTCATGGTGCGTGGAGGTTTTGATTAAGCGGTCCGCGTTATATTTGTTGTTTGCATTTTTCACCTGGAAACATGTGACCAACGTGTTGCGGTGGCTTGACACTTTTTATTCAAATGGAGAGACGAATGTTAAATATCATGAACTATATTTTAGTAATTGTCATACGGCTTCGATATTCGGTAAAAGTTAAAGGATTAGAAGGGATAAGGCTAGATGGGCGACCACTTCTGTTTTTGCCTAATCATCCAGCGTTGATTGATCCCTTGATCGTGATGAGTATTCTTTACGTAAAGTTTCGTCCTCGTCCCTTGGCTAGTGAGGGGCAAGTAAATCGACTCGGCTTGCGGCGACTCATGAAAATTATACGGGCAGTGGTGATTCCTGATTCGACCACTGGAGTGCGTAAGTCTAAAGAACAGATAGTATTGGGATTGCGTAAGATTGTCGAGGGCTTGAGGCAGGGAGATAACGTGTTGCTTTACCCGGCGGGTCGATTAATGCGAAGCGGTAAGGAGGATATTGGTGCCAATAGCGCGGTGGAATATGTATTGCGAGAGGTGCCGGATGTCAGGGTGGTGCTGTTGCGAACTACCGGCCTTTGGGGGTCCTCTTTTAGTAGGGCTTTTGGAACTCCGTCATTGGTGCGTCAGGGCTGGGTCAATGTTGGCCGACTTTTATTGAATTTTTTGCTGTTTATGCCTCGGCGGAAGGTAACGGTTGAAGTTTATGAACCTGCTTATGCTCCATTGAAGGGTACCCGGTTAGAGGTGAATGGATATCTAGAAGAATTTTACAATGCATGTGGACAGGTTAGCTCGGTGGTGCCATATTACTGGTGGCGTAAGGCTGGGGTAGGTGTGGTACCAAGAACTCATCATGGGGGTGTGATGTGTGATATTTCAGATATTCCGCAGGCCACGGCTGCTTTGGTATTGGATAAATTGATAGAATTGTCAGGTGAAGTTGATATCCATGGTAAACAACATTTGGCCAAGGACTTAGGGCTGGATAGTCTGGCTATGGTAGAGTTTGTCTCTTGGTTGGGAAATGAATTTGGGGTAACCGTAGTCGAATTAGAGAGGCTGAAAACCGTAGCAGATTGTATTCTTGCTGCATGCTGCAGGTGGCATTATGCCATCCCTTCCCTCGATCATGACTAAGGTGGTAAGCCGTAGCTGTTTTAGAGATGTGGAGGATGAAAAGATCGATTTCGGTAGCGGTAAATAAAAACGATGTTGGCTGTTTAATCGGAGTAAGGGTCGCGGAAAATATAAATTATCCATCTCGGAGTTTATCGCTTGCCTGCTTGTTTCTTTAACCGTCCTTTTTGTCAATGCAACAGTTACTCCGTAATACTATGCGTCTGTTGTTTTTCCTAGGGTACGACTAAGAATCCTGGGCAGGTAAGCGCAAACTTCGATTTTGGTATATTTGTTATTTTCTGCGGCCTTTAGTCCGGTCACAGGTTGTGAGCGCAGCTGTGGTCATATTGAGCGCTCATTGGTTTTAGAGGGGTGTTGAATGATAAGTTACATCGTGTTTACAATGAATCGATGTCAATTTCCCCGTCTTCAAAGGTGACCACCGCATTGAGGTATCTATTTTTATATTGTTTTTTATCTAATATGTTATGAGCGATTTCTGCTAGTATGCCGGTATTGCAATAGAGGAGTAGCTCTTTGTCTTTTGGAATGATGTCAAGACGTCGACCTATAATATCGGCGGATATGTTTATAGATCCTGGAATGTTGCCCCTTGAGAATTCGTTAGCGTTTCTAACATCGATAATTAGATGTTTTGGGGAGTGGATGCCCATAAAATGTTCAAATTGTTCTATGCTTATTGTGCCTGGTTTTGGTTTTTTTAGATTGATGATGCTTAACTTGGCCTGGCCTTTTTCCACGGGGTTGCCGGCGATTTTCCATTGGTTAAAGTTAACGGAGAGAATATGTATGTTTTTGTAGCCTTTTGCCAGGGCTTGTAGGGCGGTTTTTGGGCTCTGGGGACCATAAAATATAA
The DNA here is from genome assembly GCA_029865005.1 of Desulfobulbaceae bacterium. Classification (GTDB taxonomy): domain Bacteria; phylum Desulfobacterota; class Desulfobulbia; order Desulfobulbales; family Desulfobulbaceae; genus JAOTSI01. The sequence goes on along the minus strand of JAOTSI010000091.1, from coordinate 5,852 downwards.
TTGGTGCATCTGGTAAGGTGGGGAGTTTTTTTGTTCCACTGCTGAGTTCGGCTGGGGTGATATGGAGAGTGTCTTTTATATGACCTTGTCGTATTTCATCTTCATTACGAAGGTCAAAGAGTACATGGGGAAGGCCATTAAGTATGGCTGATCGGAGCCAGTGTGGTTCGGTGACGCCGTATTCTGTGCTAATCCAGTCTTTGTATCCATCAGCATATACTTTGGCGTTTGTGTAGCCTGCCTCTTGTGCCTTGATAAGAGCAGCAAGGCCGAAGCAGTTGTTGTCTCCGTATAGTACTATCTTTTCGTTAGTATTCTGCGGTAATTTGTTTTTTAATCTGTCAAATTCTGTTGCCGGTAACATTGTCGCTTCAGGGATATGTCCTGCCACAAAATTGATTGGCGGGCGAACGTCGAATATGTGTCCTTTAGATATTTTTTTAAGTCTTTTGATGTCTTTTTTATTTATTTTGTCTTTTTTATCTAAACTGGAAGATATGTCGAAGCGGTGTATTTCTGATGCAATTTTTTCACCATTTATCTCATGGTAGGTAACGGAGAATCCCGTCTTGAAGTAATTTCTTATATCCTTAAATGATTTTAGGTTAACGATGCGAGTGCTATTGTTAAACTTAACGTAATCTTTATGGGTTCCTAGGTCTATTTGAAGTATTTTTGCTTTGATTGAGAGGTTGTCCGCAAAGCCCATCATGATACCTGCTTGTGGCTCGTGGCAAGAGAGGCATGTTTTGGACATGGGAGCTTGTTCCTCTTGTTGACCTTGTGATGATGGTATGAAGCTTATATTGATTAAGGTGAAGAGTAATAATATGAATGCGTTTCTCATTTTTCCCCCAGAATAAGAATTGCTGATTAGCAGTAATAATATGAAGAATTCTTGTTATCATAAACAGTGTACCACAAAGTGTTATCTATTACAATTACGATTTTCGCGGTAACTATTTCGAAATTAAATAAAAGCTTTTATATTAAGGTAATGAGCTTTTTGGCCCCTTTTTTATTAGGTATCGTGTGGGTCTCTTGTTAAGAGTGTATATGCTTAAGTGTATAGCATAAATATTAAATGGAGCTATATGTTTTTGTTGAAATTATAGACATTATTTAGGTGGTAAGGTGTTAGAGATGTAAAGTGGTGAGAGTGTTTGTCTAATAATATCAAAGTGTAGTGTGATACTGTTGGTGAGGTAAAAGGGGATTTAAGTTTGGAAATTAATTACGGTATGGTTATTGGCGTAAGTTGATGGGAAACGGTTAGTGATGGTACCATTATGTTGTTAGAGTAGTTGGAATATAGGTTCTTTGGGTTTAACCATCAAACGAAATGGAAGTTATTTTTTAGAAGAAGATGGTGCTGAAGTGGAGTAATCTAAGTAGTATAAAAAAATATTAGATATGGTAAGGTGAAGTAATATCTTAATTTGCCCAACGTTTTTTGGTAAACGGATAAGCTAAGATTCCTAGGTGTAATGAAAGGAGACCACAACAGAGGAATGGAAGTCTACGGAGCAAGAACCATATGTGTCGAGGGTTATTGCGTATTAGTCCTATGGTGATAGTTAGGAGTTTATAAATAGAGCCTAGTGGCATGGAAATAATAAATAATAATTTCATCAATAACCGTGGGTGAGAAAGGCGAACGATACAGGTGGCGGCACCCATATAGTATGTATATTGTGAGAATCTTTTATTTATTCTGTGCTGCACTTTGTTGGAACCGACAAAATATATCTTTGCTCCGTTATTTAGCGCTTGTTTACAGAATAAAATATCTTCGGCCATGCGATGGGTGGAGAATGAGAGTTGAAGTTTTTTGACGGTGGCTGAGGCAAGGAAGAGATTGGCTGCTGGTAATTCGTTTCGAAATTCTTCGCGGGGAGTGGGTAAAACTCTGTAAAATTCCATTAGGGTTAGAGCATCGCTCCATACATCGGCGGTAGTTTGATCATTTTCAATGGAGCCTCCCATGATTATATGGGGCCCATGGTCTTGAACTAACTGTTTTCGGGAACACATCATAGTGGTGGTCCAATCCGGCGGTAGAATAATATCGGAATCAATAAGGGCAATATAGTCGCTTTTCGAGTGTTGAAGGCCCATATTTCGTGCTTGACCAGGAAATAGTCTAGTGTCGCTGTGGATCACGGTGATTTTTTCTGCAAGTTTGCCGAAATATTCGTTTTTTACCGGAGTCTTAGAACTGTCAGCAATGATTATTTCAAATGAATAACCACCTTGTTGTTTAGCTATGGCTGAGACGCATGCGGGTAACGTTTTTTCGGAATTATAGCAGGGGATGATGAATGATATATCCATAGTTTCATTGGAATGTTCTCCTCCTTTTCCAGACAGGCGGAGAAAGATTCTTTTCGTCTCGATTATGAGGCCAAGTAGGAGTTTTAGTTGGCAAGTAGAGTATGGACGATAACAGACTGCCCATAAGAATAATTATTGATACCAGGGTAAGCGGTAAATGTCCAGGTTAATCTCTCTTAGAAGTCTTTATTAAACTTTTGTGTGATTAAGCGTGATGGAATTATAGCTAAATATGCTGCAATTTAAATTAAAATCAAATTCACTCTTGGAGGGCAGTAAGATTAGATTAGTGTGATTTATGGTGTATGTGGAGGGGAGGAGTTAAAGGTGAAATAAAAGTTGCTTATTGAGAATTAAAATGAAATAGTACAAAAAACGAGATAAGAAAAAAACTTAATTATCATTATTGGTTGTGCTGTTGTTTTTCTTGATCTGTTGCTGTGGGGATTATATGGACTTATGTAGTCTTAGTTTTTTAGATAAATAATATTTGTTTTTATCTAACTATTGGAAAGCTGAAGTTTCCAGATTATTAGCTAGCTCCCCCCCCCTTGGCAGGGTATGCAAAGGCGACGAGTTTTGAATTATTTTTGAGGGGGTTTGCCATGTTGATAGCAAATACCTATTTAATTCATTTTTTTCGCAAGAACCTCCTCCGCAATAGAATCGGTATGTTTTCAGCAAGATATACCACACGCATAATAATAGAGCAAAATCATAATCAGGTAACTTCAGTTGGAAAGGTAATAGTTATTATTTAATCTTGGTGAGGTATCTTGCCAATAAGAATAACGAATGAAGGATAAGGGCCGCGAAAAACAATAAATATCCTGAAATCTGGTGCTCTGCAAGTAAGCGGTAGACGCCGAGATGTGATAATATATCTTTTCCGCTGTCTAAAAGGGAGTTGTTTTGAATTGCCGTAATCATCCGACCCAAAAGGGACATTTTCATTGTCCAGAGTGCGATGCTTTTTATTGTCCTGAATGTATAAGTAAAAGACAAATACAAGAAATAATAGGGATGGAAATCTATCACTATTGTCCCAAATGTAACGTGTTGGCCTCAACTGTGTCAGTGGGTAGTTTGGTAACTCCATTTTGGCAGCAGTTAAATTATTTTTTTACCTATCCTTTGCAGTTACAACCTCTTCTGTTCATATTATTTTTTGGATTCTTTGGTTTGGCCGCCGATTTTGCCTTCTGGGGTCAGGTTATTTTTTATGGTGCTTTGGTAAAATATTCATATCTGGTTTTGACCAATACAGCGCATGCCAGGTTGACCCCTCCTGATATTGAATCAGATTTGTTTACTAGCGGTTATGGAGCATTGTTCCAGCAAGCAGTTCTTTATTTATGTCTTATTTTTTCCTCCCTTTGGATATTGGCCAAACTTGGACAGGTGGTAGGGTTGATATATATATTGACGTGTCTTTTACTTCTGCCGTTAATGATTATAGCACTCGTGGCTATGGGAAGTTTGCTTCATGCCTTAAATCCGCTTGTTTTGTATAGTATAGGAACCCGTATTGGTTCGAAATATTACCTTTTATATCTATTTTTAGTGATAATAGGTGGGGCTCCTGCAGCATTGGTCCATTTTGGGGCGGAGTATATAAATGTTTTTGTTTTGAAATATTTATCCAAGGTAGCGACTGTCTATTATACGATCATGGCCTATAATTTAATGGGGTATGTCTTGCTGCAGTACAGCAGTGAGATAGGATATGAAGTCAATTATGATGATTTTGAGAGGTCTCAACGTAAAAAGGTGACAAAGAAATCCGTATCTAAAAATCCACGGGACCAGTTATTGGAAAAGGTATCTAATATGGTGCGTGATGGAAGGCTGGATACGGCTATGGAATTAATTTTACAGGAGACTGATGGGGAATTCAAAGATTACCTGTTAGCTGAGAGATATTTTAAATTACTTAAGGCGGCTAAACAAAATGAGGATCTTCTTACTCATGGTGCTTTGGTTTTGGATATGGCTGTTAAAAGAAACAATAAGAAAAATACGGTGGATGTATATAAAGATTGTTTAGAAGTTGACAAGAATTTTCTTCCTAGTTCTGAGTCTCTTCTGAAAACGGTGGATTGGGTGGTTCAGCTCGGTGATGCTAAGTTAGGTCTTAATACCCTGTTGCGATACACGAAAAGCTATAAGGACGATCCATTATTATATGAGGTCTATTTAAAAATTGCCCAAATATTTAAGGAAAAGATGAATGATACTAATAAGGCGAAGAAAATAATTCGTTATATAGTGAAGAAATATCCACAGCATGAGTTGCAACCCCAAGCCAAGCTTTATTGGCAAATACTTAATCGGCAACGGGCTGCGGGAAGGTAGGCTTATTGGTTCAATTGTAAATAATAACAACGGATAATGGTGTTAAATCATCATCCGTTGTTATTTCTAAGCTGTTAGTGGGCTTTTTTTGAGCCTAGTTTGTTTTTACATGTAGTAGAAAAAGAGCATTACCATCATAATTACCAGGTAAAGGATCGTCATTCCGCTACCCGCTTTGACGTAATCGGCTGGTTTGTACCCGCCGGGCCTCATGATCAATGCATTTACTTGATGAGTTGGTAATACGAAGGTGTTGGATGCTGCTATGCCCACCGTAAGAGCAGCCATTTTTGGGTCGATTCCCATTTTTAAGGCCATGTTCATACACAAGGGTACCAGTAAAACGGTTGCTCCCACATTAGAAGTTACCAGGGTGAAAAAAGAGGTTAGGGCGGCGATAACAGCTAGTAGGATGAGAGGTGAAACTTCTCCGATCATTCCCATTATGTTAGTAGCGATGTAATCGGCAGCTCCTGTTTTTTGAAATGCAATGCCTAGGGGAATGAGGCCGGCTAGTAGGAAGACGGTCATCCAGTCTACTGATTTGTACGCTTCGTCAATGGTCAGTACCTTACTTAGAACCATGAATAGTGCACCGGATAGCAATGCGATGGATAGTTGAACATGAAATCCCAAGGCTAGGGTAAGGGCTAGCACCAGACCGGCCACAGCGAATTTGGCTTTTTCTGGATGGCTGATTTCCCCTTTAAGTTCTTGGGTAAAAAACATATCAGGGGTATCTTTAATAATGCGGAATTTTTTCCAGCTTCCCTGCATCAGAAGAGCATCTCCGGCGCGGAAAGTAATTTTGGAGATGCTTTCCAGCATCAGTTCACCGTTTCGATAGAGGGCCAGCGGATTAACACCGTATTTTTTTCGTATTCCTATCTCGCGCATGGTTTTGTTTATAAAACCGGAGCGGGGTGGAATCATCGCTTCAACAACTCCACTGTGTTCAATTGATAATTGGTCAGTAAAAATCTCAAGCTCAGGTTTGAGGTCCAAGTTCAGCTCTAAGTATAATTTTTCCACTCGTTCCGGGGTGCTGACCACCGCAATTACATCGCCTGGCATTATAAGATCGTCCCAAACAGGGGCGGTGATGGTTTGTTGTCCCTTATTTCTTGATATGCCCACGACAAATGAAAGGAATTTGGCTCTGA
>JAOTSI010000090.1 GCA_029865005.1 Desulfobulbaceae bacterium | reverse complement strand
AAACGTGACTTGGTTTGATGAGCACATGGAGAAAATCTAAAAATTGGTGGTCAAGGCGGTTATTAGTTGCGGGGTCAAATAGTACCCGACCATCAACGTCACAATAATTGGAATTATTTCTTCGGATTTTTTGAGCCGTTGAAAAAACCGTCTGTTTTGTCCACGGCTGTAAGCTTATGATCGTTTAATAGGGGGGGATAGTTCTTTGACTCTCCACCACGGCGCGGTAGGTCGTTGTACAGTTCTTTCATTTTCTCTTTAGTATACTGGCCATATAATCCTTCATTTTGTTTCATAGACCAATATACGGAACAATTTAGAGTAAAAAGCAGCTAAATCAATGGATTCATGTGTAACTAGGTATAACCTGGAAATAAAAAAAAGCGAACCATGGCGGTTCGCTTTGAAAGAAAATATGTAGTAATTCGTGGTGCGCTCGGCAGGATTCGAACCTGCGGCACCTGGATTCGAAGTCCAGTGCTCTATCCAGCTGAGCTACGGGCGCACAAAATCATATTATGCAAGGTATGTAAATCCGAGGTAGATAGGGTCTTCTTGTCCCGGAAAATCTCCTACTAGTTGATCAGCATAAACTGATCTATAGTAGGGGATGGTAAAATAGACCAAAGGGAGAGAAATTGCAACAGGGTTTTGTTTCAACATGTTGCAAAAATAGTTAAGGTCTAAAAAAGTCTCTCCCGTCTGTTTTTATGGTAACCGTTCACCGGGTTAAAAAGAAAAATTCCACAACATCGGTCTAGTAAGCGTTCACCAGTGCTGCGGATGTGTGCAAGCAGGCCGGTGAGCTATAGTTAATCCTATGTGAATCCGGTCTGATCGCGCGCAGACGTGGTGCTGGTGAACGCTTACTTTTTATGTTTTATAGGGCTCCGCGTTCGTGGAGAATTTTATCAAAGTAGGCAATGGTTTGTTTTAGGCCATCGCGCAGAGCAATTTTAGGCTCCCAGTCGAGATGGGTGCGGGCTAAGGTAATATCTGGTTTTCTTTTCATCGGGTCATCGGAGGGAAGTGGGTGGTAGACGATTTCTGATTTGGACCCGGTGAGTTCAATTACGTTTTCTGCCAGCTCTTTAATGGTAAATTCCCCTGGATTTCCAGTGTTGAGTGGTCCGACAAAATCATCTTCTGAATCCATGAATCGGACAAAGACCTCGATCAAATCATCCACGTAACAAAAAGAACGGCTGTGGGAGCCGTCGCCGTAAATGGTGATGGGTTCACCCATTAAGGCCTGGACGATAAAGTTGGATACTACTCGACCGTCGTTGGGATGCATCCGAGGGCCGTAGGTGTTAAAAATTCTAGCTACTTTTATTCGTAAGTCATGTTGGCGGTTATAATCAAAGAATAGGGTTTCCGCACAACGTTTTCCTTCATCATAACAGGCTCTGAACCCGGTGGGGTTGACATTACCCCAGTAACTCTCCGGTTGGGGATGTACTTTGGGGTCGCCGTAAACCTCGGAGGTGGATGCCTGGAAAATTTTGGCTTTAACCCGTTTGGCTAATCCTAGCATATTAATGGCACCGTGGACCGAGGTTTTGGTGGTCTGGACTGGATCGAATTGGTAGTGGATTGGCGAAGCAGGGCAGGCGAGGTTGTAGATTTCATCCACTTCCACATAGAGTGGAAAGGTAACGTCGTGTCGGATGACCTCGAAATAAGGGTTATTTAGCAGGTGGACGATATTTTCCTTATTACCGGTGAAAAAGTTATCCACGCAAATAACTTCGTGACCATCTGCCAGTAACCTTTCACACAGATGGGAGCCGAGAAAGCCGGCACCACCGGTTATTAGAACACGTTTTTTACCTTTAAGATCGGTCACTCGCTTACCTCCGAGTTGTTGCTTGGGATGGGAAAGATACTTTGTTGTCGAAGAGGTTATGTTACGTCTCTGAACAAATAACTTTCTTTTATTTTAGAAAAATTAAATAAGTAGTCCGTTACTATTTTAAGATGGCAACGGAACAACTAGTATCATTTGTTTAAGAAAAAATTTGGTACTTTTATCGGAACTGTTATCATATTATGAACTTTTCGACCACCGGTTTCTACCTCCCCGATCCAGTGGATTTGTTTTTGTTGCTTGTATTCTACCATTTTTGCCGGAATGTATCATGAAACGATTATTATCAATTATTTTTATTTTTTTTGTCTCCCTGATTACTATTGCTTCACCAGCGAAAGCCATTTTAGGAAAATTAGAGTTAACGGAACTTTCAAAAATTGCGGACCGGAGAGTGCCGGTTTGGGTTTATGACCGAAAAAGTGGGAAGTTGCTCGGACAGGCTGAATATTTAGTAGAAAAAGGAGGTTGGTATTTCGATTTTCCTGAACGTAAAAGTGAATATATTGCGGTTTGGCCGGGCGGGGAACTGTTGGTGACCTCGCCATCTATTACTAAAAAAGAAATTTATAACTACAGCGGAGCTGCGGCAGCAACTGTATTGGGTTTGGCCCTGGCCGCTACAAGTATAGGGGAGAGCGGTGATTCCTCGGAGTGGTCCGAGCCCCCCCCTTCTCCCATCCCCACTTGTGACGAGTTAGCGGGTCCGTATTCCATGGATGGGGTAATGGTTTCAAATAATTGTGATGATGCTGAAGAAGTATATACCAAAGCAGGCACTGTTAGTTGTGTCAGCGGTTTTGTGGTCATCGTGGTATCCCGTACCTTTGATACTATGAACGGTAGTTATGATGAGGATAGTGGTACCGTTGAGGCCGCTGGTACTAGCAAGGATGAAAGCACGGCCTTTGCATTTCAAGGGACAGCTAAGAAAAATATATCTAATCTAAATGATATAAGTATCAGTGGGATGCTCACCGTTCGACCGCCTGAAAATTGTCAAACTGTATACGATGTGAAATATCAACGAAATTAACAGTAGTTAAGGACTATGAAGAGATTAACTAAACAATTTTACCGGTCTTTATTTCCCGGTTTCTTAGTTTGATCAGCGCTGGGATAATTGGTTGGAGTGAGAGTCGGCTCCCGAATATCGTTGCCATTGGTGAAAGTTGAGCTGTTTCTTTTCCAAGTAGAATGGTTTCTCTTTCCCGCCGATGTAGGTGTTACGATCGATAAAGTGACCCTGACCGCTTCCCTTAGATATCCTGAAGAAAAACATATCTGGTCCGGTGCGCAGGTGGTTATCGGTGACTTGGCAGTTGGCTACGTTCTCGTTTACTGGAAAAAAGACGATCTCAGCTGTTTTCCAGTGATTTGGTGCGTTGTTTGTCAAATAATTATGATGAATAGTATGTCCTTTTTCGGTTACTACGATACCGCCATGGGAATTATTTTCAATCTTATTATAGCGTACTATCATGGGGCCGGAGTCGGTGTCGATCATTATTCCTGAGCTTTTTAGTTCTGCCGAGCCGCCGTTACGGATAATGTTTCGTTCTATTATGTTGCCTGCTTTGCAAAAATAGGCGTAAATTCCTGCGGAGTCGTAGGCGATTTGGTTGGCCCGTTCAACTGTATTATCGGCAACGCTTGTATATTGGACCTGAAATGGCTTCTCACCCCCGATCATGATTCCCGAAGCCCCGCTGGATGTAACTTTATTATACGACACTGTGTTGTGATGAGATACTCTATCGTATGCGTATACAGAGATGCCGGTGCCCAGTGAATATTCCACTTGGTTTTTGGTAACCAGGTTATTGCTGGAATTCATGAATAGGATGCCGGTTGAGTGGGTGAGTAGGCCGGTACCGAATATCCGGTTACCTGAGATCAGACAATGATTGCTGTTGACCAGAAAAAGGCCGACAGTGTTTGCTCCGCGTACCTCTATGTTTTTTATGGTTAGATAATCGTGCCCTTTAGTGTTGATGCCGAAGTTGAGGTTACCCACTCGGATTTGATTTTTTGTAGGAGGCCTTGCGCTCCGGAGGTAAATTTTACCGTTAGACCAGTACCAGTGTCCGGGTTGCAATAAGCTTTGTACTTTTAGGCTAAGATCAAAAGGGGGAGCCATGGGTGGAAGTTGTTCCTCTAGGCCTGTGTGTTGGTTGGCTTGGCGGACGGTTACTTTTCTTTTGATATCCCATTTTTCCTCAAAAACAGATATGCCAGTTACCAGGCCTGTGCGTGTATCGGAGCCGATAACCCAGAGGTTGGTGTAGGGGGTGTTTTTTTTGAGTTGTAAGAGGATGGCCCCTTTTGGAGGAGTATTCTTGGGTTTAAAGGTCAGCGACATAACTGAAGGCTTGGGGGTGGAGTTATAGAAAAGCACTCCTGGTTTTTGCGGCCAGGGGTGAGTGTAAATATTGTCGCCTAGAGTTTGCCATTTGTCGTTTAAGCCTACTGTGCAGTCGAGTAGAGGAGGCGGGCCTTCACCGTATGAGTTGTAACTGATGTTGTTTCCTGCAATGCCTGAGGCTGGGACGATTAGGGTTTCGTGCCAGCTTTCTCCTCGTTTCAGCAGGACGTTGTCGCCAGGTTGGAGGGGTGCGGAGTTGGTTTTAGTAATCGATTGCCATGGTTTTTGTTTGGTGCCTGGATTGCTGTCCTTGCCCAGGGTGGCGTCCACATAGTAATCGGTAGCTGTGGCCGTCCCAGTGGCCACGATCGTTATCAGTGCCCACAGGAGCAAGTGACGGATAACTTTTACTTGTTTTGCTATAGTGTTACGTGCGTTCATTTTGATGGCTCATTATGTGATGATAGGTTGCATTATTATAATCGTTTACTGGTGTGAAACGAAATTTTTACCTCTCATAGAAGAATTTGGTTTGTAGTGGCGTTGTAGCATGGGTATTTAAAAATAATAATAATGGTAGGTAATGAAAAAGCAAGAGCCTGGACCCATATTGGTGAGTAGTTGTTTGGTGGGGTTGTGTACCCGTTATGATGGGCAGATAAAACCATCTGAGAAGTGTTTGCAACAATTACGGGGTCGCATCTGGGTACCGGTATGTCCTGAACAGCTTGGAGGTCTTCCAACGCCTCGACCGGCTGCCGATCTTGTTGGCGGAGATGGAAAGGCTGTGCTTGACGGTTGGGCTGCCGTCATTACTAAGGATGGGGTAGACGTGACGGAAAATTTTATTCGTGGTGCTGCTCAATGTCTGGCCGTGGTTAAGGCTCAAGGTGTGGAGCTTGCTTTTTTGCGTGCTAAAAGTCCTTCTTGCGGTTTAGGGCCGTTGAAGGGGGTTACTGCCGCCATGTTGGAGGAAAACGGAGTAAAAATTAGAGAGTTTTAGAATGGTATGTTGTGTCGATTATTATAAGGGAACTGGAAGAAAATAATCTGCCCGAATGGCGTAGGATAGGGCTTCGTCTTCAAGGCGTGCCAAGGGGCGCATACTTGTTGTATGTAACCGTTGGCGCAACGCAGAAGTCGGAGCCATAGACAAGTCAGTCGGGTAGATGTTTTTTTGGAAGTTCCCTAACGTAAACCGACATGAAAAAGGCTATTTTGAGGGAGTTTCCGCAGGTGGCGAAATCTTTGGTTTATCCATGTTGAAAATTTTGATAACCAAGATTCCCAGTTCATAAAGAAGCAGGAGGGGAACACCCATCAGTGCCATGTTGACCACATCCGGGGTGGGGGTTAGTAGGGCGGAGAGGATGGCAATACCCAGGATGGCGAATCTTCGATTTTTAATGTAAACATCGCGTGAAACGCCGATGCCCGCACTAAATACCATGAAAACAGGGAGCTCAAAGATTACTCCGAATGCGAGGATGAAGATGGTGATGAAATTTACGAATTTGGTGATGGAAATGATCGGCTTGAGATGTTCGGATTGAAAACCTAGCAAAAACTTTATTCCGTAAGGTAGTGTGATCATATAACAAAAAATGGTGCCGCAATAAAAGAGAGCGCAGGTTGAGAAGACAAACCAGAACCGTCTGGTGTTACTCATACCGAAGGGTTGGCCCATCGCTTTCCAGATAACGTGCATGATCCAGGGCATTAATAGGTAAAGGGAGGCGAAAAGAGAGATCTTTACATGGGAAAGAAATGGTCCGGCCACTGAGAAGAAATAAAGTTTTTCTTTAAGATGTTCCTGGAAAAAATTCAGTAACCCAGAGGAAAGGAAAAAAATCGCAACAGCGAATACTAGGATTGCAATGAGCAGACCCTTGGCGGCTCGACGCAATTCAAGTAAAAAGGTAACGATCTGTTTCGAATGTTCCAAAGTTAACGATCCGCCGGTATTTATATTAAAAAAGGAGCTTAGGGCCGCAGGGAAAATAAATTATTCTATTTTGCTTGTCTTTTTAGATGTCTTTTTTGTAGAGTCAATTATTATATAGTAATATTATTTACCTATTTCCTTTATAAAGAAGACGACTAAAAATCCTGTGCAGGTAAGCGGGACTCCTATTATGGGAAATTTATTATTCCCCGAGGTTCTTATGGCCTCGATTCCAAAAGCTCATAAATGAAGGTGTCCAGGGGTGACGAAAATAAATAAATCGGTCACCGGTAATAGTCCGGATCGATGGTAGCAAAAGCGGACGGGAAATGCAATTTATTAGAAGTTGCTTTCCGTTATACCCCGTGATAGAAATCTTTTGTCAGTATTAAAAATACCTCAATTTATGATGTGCAATGCAAAATTATCCTTCATGAATTGAGAATAATATTATTCAACAAACAATATCTATACAAACAACTATGCTAGAATTACGATTTATTCGCGAAAATATCGATCTTGTAAGGGAAAAAACCATACATCGGGGACTTGACCCGCTTCTGGTTGACAATTTTACCACCACTGATGAGAAAAGATTGGCCTTACTCGGGGAAGTGGAAGCACTTAAAAATAGGCGTAATGTCGTTTCCAAAGATATTGCCGGTTTTAAGAAGCAAGGTAATCATGATGCGGCTGAGCCTCTTATCTTGGAAATGCGGGAAGTCTCCAGTAAAATAAAAGATCTTGATGAAGAGTTGACTCACATTCAAGCTCAGCTTCAAGAAGTAGTTTTAGCCATTCCCAATCTCTGTCATGACTCGGTACCCAAAGGGAAGAGTGACGAGGATAATGTCGAGATTAAAAAATGGGGTGAGTTGCCGGAATTTTCCTTTGAGCCTAAAGCCCATTGGGAAGTAGGAGAGGATCAGGGGATCATCGATTTTGAACGGGCCGCCAAGCTAGCTGGTGCACGTTTTGCACTGCTTAAAGGGTTTGGATCGCGTTTGGAGCGGGCTTTGATAAATTTCATGCTTGATCTTCACACCCAGAGACATGGATACACCGAGGTGTTGCCGCCTTTTATGGTTAATAGTAAAACCATGACCGGTACCGGTCAGTTGCCTAAATTTGCCGATGATCTTTTTAAAATCGCTGATTGGGATTTATGGCTTATCCCCACCGCCGAGGTGCCGGTAACCAATATCCATAGCGATGAAACTATAGATGAGGAAGATTTGCCGGTCCGTTACGTGGCTTATACTCCCTGTTTTCGCTCCGAAGCCGGTTCTTACGGTAAGGACACCAGGGGGCTTATTCGGCAGCACCAGTTTGATAAGGTGGAATTGGTTAAATTTACCACTCCAGAGGACTCTGAACAGGAGTTGGAGCGATTGCTTGCCGATGCTGAGGAGGTATTACAATTATTGAAGCTTCCTTATCGTGTGGTATCCCTGTGCGCCGGTGATCTGGGATTTTCTGCCACCAGGACTTATGATATTGAGGTATGGCTGCCGGGGCAGAACACTTATCGTGAGATTTCCTCTTGTTCCAATTTTCTTGATTTTCAGGCTCGTCGTACTGGGATTCGCTATCGACCTACAGGTGAAAGGAAATCCAAATTACTGCATACCCTTAATGGTTCCGGTTTGGCAGTAGGGCGCACCTTACTGGCCATATTGGAAAATTATCAGCAAGCAGACGGCACTGTAGCAATTCCTGAGGTGCTCAAACCCTATTTTGAAAAACGGTTCTAGTTTTGATCGTTTCTTATGTTCCGTCCTTCTAGGGCTAAGTCAATGAGGAGGTCCAGGAGGGCGGAGAATGATAAGCCGTATTCGGCGGCCGCTTGGGGTAGAAGGCTAGTGGGAGTCATGCCAGGAATGGTGTTAGTCTCCAAGACAAATAACTCTTTGTTTTGATCAATAATCATGTCGGTACGGCTGTAGCCGTGTAGTTGTAAGGCTCGGTGGGCGGTGATCCCGTATGCTTGAGCCTTGTTCCTGATTTCCTCGCTTACTTGGGCGGGACACACCTCCCTGGTCGCACCGGGTTGATATTTGGCCTCGTAATCGAAGAACTCATATTTCTCATCAGGGATGATTTCTACCAAGGGAAGGGCGCTTAGCTTGTCGTTGCCAAGCACACCCACTGTTATCTCCCGTCCGGTGATGAACTGTTCCACCATCACTTGGTCATCATTGTCAAACGCCAGCTTGAGTGCGGCTTTTAGCTTTTCCGCTTCCTTTACGATGGACATGCCCAGAGAGGAACCTTGTTTCACAGGTTTGACCACCACCGGGAGGGATAATGTTTTGAGTAAGCGAGTCGGATTGTCTAAGTCTGCTTTGGTAGCCATCTCCCATGGGGCCACTGGTAAACCGTTTTGTCGGTATAGTTCCTTGGCCAGATTTTTATCCATTGCCAGGGCGCTACCCAGCACCCCGGCTCCCTGGTAAGGAATATCGAGCAAATCTAAAAAGCCCTGTACCGTGCCGTCTTCCCCTTTTATGCCGTGTAAAAGGATAAAGGCCACGTCAATGTTAGCGGCCTGTTGTGCCATGGCGACCAGGTCTGTGGCGGGATCAAAACGAATAACTTTATATTTTTTCAGGTCCAGAGCCTTTTCAACCTCTGCCGCGCCTTTGAGAGATACCTCCCGTTCCCCTGACATTCCTCCGGCAATCAGTGCAAGCCTTATTGGGGCCATATTTATTTCCTTTCTCAATCGTAAGTGTCTGAAGGTTCTGTTGGTTATTTATATTGTATTATTTGTACGATTTCCTTTTGAAAACAGTAGGACGAATCATTAAATAGTGGTCCACTATAAGGACAATAGCTGAGATTATTCAATAAAAAAAATATTTGCGATTATGATCAATTGTGGTGAATCATACTTTTTTATTATTATGGGTACTTGCCTGAAAGTAAATGTAAATTTAGAATAATATTTATAGTGAATGCTTACTGGGCTTGAAAGAATAATTTAGCGGGGGCTTGCGCTCAAACAATCAGAGAGTTATACCAAAATAATTATATTTAAATAACAGTTTATTTTTTGGGATATTAACAATGAGTAAAATACCCTCTCCAAGCGATATAAGTATATTAGTGATAGACGATGAGGTGGTTACCGTTCGTCGGGTCGTTCAGGTGCTTAAGAAAGAAGGTTATCAGGTTACAGGTTCTATCGATGCGGCTGAGGCCATGGATGAGGTAGCTCAAAAGTCACCTGATGTGATTATAATGGATGTACACCTCCAGGATGCTGATGGGGTGGAGCTTATGCAACGGGTACATGGTCTTGCTCCAGATATCGCGGTGATTCTTATTACCGGTTATGCCTCCATTGAACACGCGGTGCTGGCCACTAAAAAAGGTGCTTTTCATTACCTCGCTAAGCCTTTCAAAGTGCAGGAGCTTCGTCGTCTCGTTCAAGAAGCTTTGTTTATGAAATATGATGTTGCTGGTAATTTCAGTGAAAAGATGCTTAAAGAGGCCAGCTTTGATGAGATAATTGGTACTTCTCCCGTCATGCAGGATGTTTTTACCTTAATCTCAAAAATAGCCCCGGTTGATTGTCATGTTGTTATTCAGGGAGAGTCCGGTACCGGTAAGGAGCTGGTGGCTAGGGCCTTACATAAGGAGTCCAATCGGTCCAAGAGTCCCTTTGTTTCCTTTAACTGTGGGGCTTTTGCCGAAGAGTTGGTGGCTAACGAACTCTTTGGCCATGAACAAGGGGCTTTTACCGGTGCGGTTACCAGTAAGCTAGGTCTGCTTGAGACTGGTAACGGGGGAACAGTATTTCTTGATGAGGTGGCGGAAATGCCTCTCTCTATGCAGGTAAAATTGTTGCGAGTTATTCAGGAGAGTAATTTTATGCGGGTGGGTGGGCTGAGCTCGTTGCCTTTGGATGTTCGTTTCATTTCCGCTACTAATCGGAATATGGAAAAGATGATTGCAAGTGGAGAGTTTCGTCAGGATTTGTTCTTTCGGCTTAAGGTTGTGCTTATAAAATTGCCGCCTTTGCGCGACAGGGTCGAGGATATTCCTTTGCTTTGTGCTCATTTTGCCAAAAAAATAGCCGACCGTTTCGGACGGGTAGTTCCTACGATTAGTGAAGACTTTATTAAACCGCTGTACGATTATGGTTTTCCCGGAAATGTTCGCGAGCTGGAGCATGTGGTCGAACATGCCATTGCGCTTAGCGACAAGGACGTGCTCGGAGTTACTAATCTTCCAGTGGAGTTACTAACCGGTGGGCATCGTGCCGATGCTGAAAAAGATATTAAAACCTCATTGAAAAAACTAGAGAAAAACCATATTTTTGAAATCTATCGCTCCACGGGTTTTAATCAAAGTGAAACAGCCAGAGTTTTAGGAATTTCTAGAACTACTTTGTGGAGACGGCTCAAGGAATTTGATTCATTGGATTCTTGAAATATTTAGTTTTTGTGCTTTAACGTTTTAATTTCGTATAGCTAAGCGGTTGGTTGAGGTTGAAGGAGCATTATTTTATCAAATTTTTAATGGAGGCCCGGAGAACGTCCTCAATGGTTTCGGTGAAGATGAATTCTATTTCTTCTTTGACATGTTCGGGTAGTTCCACTAAGTCTTTACCGTTTTCCTTTGGTAAGATGATTCGTTTTATTCCAGCTCGCCTGGCAGCCAGAATCTTTTCTTTTACTCCTCCCACAGGTAAAACCAGGCCGCTGAGGGTGATCTCACCGGTCATTGCGGTATCTGAGCGCACAACTTTGCCTGAGTACAGGGATGCAAGAGCTACTGCCATGGTGACCCCGGCCGACGGGCCGTCTTTAGGGATGGCCCCTGCGGGAACGTGAAGATGAACGTTTTTTTTCGGTTTTTGTACAGAAAACATTTTACTATGGGAAAGAATAAATGAGTTAGCTGCTAAAGCGGATTCTTTCATCACTTCTCCCAGGTGTCCAGTGATGGTAAAATGTTCTCCATTGGGTAAGGCTAATGCTTCCACATAAAGTACATCGCCGCCATATTCCGTCCAGGCTAAGCCTATGGCAACGCCAACCATTAATTCTTTGCGAACTTTTTCTGCAAAGAATCGTTCCGGCCCTAATATCTCCGCAAGATCCTCTGGATTGATTTCCCTTGATTCCACCTTGCCCTCAGCAAAATCAATTGCCACTCTGCGCGCTAAACGGCCAATACCTCTTTCCAGCTCTCTCACTCCGGCCTCACGGGTGTAACGGCGAATCACCCCCAATAGAGTATCGTCGGAGATTTGAAGTTGCTTCTCGGTCAACCCGGTTTCTCGCAGTTGTCGAGGCAAAAGATAGCGATGGGCGATATGCATTTTTTCCTCATCGCTATACCCGCTCAAATGTAGGGTTTCCATTCTATCGAGCAAGGGTTTAGGGATGGAGTCGATGGTGTTGGCAGTGGTAATAAAAAATATTTTTGAAAGATCAAAAGGTAAATCTAGATAATTATCACGAAAAGCGTGATTTTGTGCGGGATCAAGAATTTCCATAAGCGCGGCTGCCGGATCGCCGCGAAAATCACGACCTAGCTTGTCGATTTCATCTAGCATCACTAAGGGGTTTATGGCTCCTGAACGACGAATGGCTTGAATAATACGTCCTGGCATGGCACCTATATAGGTACGGCGATGACCTCGAAGTTCTGCTTCATCATGCATGCCGCCTAAGCTGAAACGTTCAAACGCTCTGCCCAGGGCACGGGCGATGGATTGCCCGAGGGAGGTTTTTCCTACGCCTGGTGGACCAATAAAACAGAGAATGGGGGCCTTGGCCTCTGGATTAAGTTTCATTACTGCGAGGTGCTCAACGATTCGTTGTTTTATTTCTTTTAGATTGTAATGGTCTTCGTTTAAAACCATTCTGGCGTTTTTCAGATCCAGATTGTCTTCTGTCGTTTTGCCCCATGGTAATTCACATATTAATTGTAGATGGGAAAAAGCGACCTGATATTCGGGGGAGGCCGGAGAAGTATTCTCTAAT
>JAOTSI010000089.1 GCA_029865005.1 Desulfobulbaceae bacterium | reverse complement strand
CCAGGTATGGAGCACCACTAAAAAACCGAGGGTTCCGCCGACGTATTTGGGATCGGCACCAAGTTTCAAGAGGGCGTGGGCAGCCGCTTTCATCAATATGGAGAGCAGTATCCGCTGGTGTCGGCGAATCAGCTGCCGCAGCTCCATCGGGACGGTGAAAACCACATGGAAATAGGGCACCGGCAGAAGTTCCGCCTTGCGGGCCTCAATCCATTTTTCTCTCTCCCTTCCCTGGCAGCGGGGACAACCTCGGTTATTGCAGGCATGGAAAACGTGTTCAACACTCCACAGTAGTCGCACTGCTCCTCATGGCCTCCCATGGCCGGGGTTCGGCACTCGGCAATGTCCCTGATCGCCCTCCGATGGCTGGATAAAATCCCTCCTTTGTATCTGGCGAGATAGGACCGGCCGTGTTGCCGGAAGATTTCGTTGATCCGGGTGTTCACCGAATCATACCATGAGGGTGTTGATCGACCTCCTCAGCTGTTCATTGCCCTTGCTGGTTAGATGGGTATAGACACTGGTCGTTGTAATACTTTTATGCCCCAGGAGCATTTGAATAATCCGGAGGCTTGTGCCGTTTTCCAGTAGGCAGGTGGCATAGGAATGGCGCAGGGAATGTACTGTTCCGGGCTTTTTAATCCCGCTTTCTCGGAGAGCCGCTTTGAAGGCCCGTTGGAGTGATGACGCACAGATGGGGTTATCGGACTTTTTGCCGGGAAAGAGCCAGTAGTTTGGGCGGTGCAACCGGTAATACGCTCGGAGCATGGAAAGCATCTCATCGGGTAGGGGCAGCTCGCGAATCTTGTTGCCTTTACCTGTTACCCTGAGCTGTTGGCGTTCTCCGTCGATATCAGCAACTTTGACATGCCGCAACTCACTGATCCGGAGCCCGCAGGCGAAGGCCAGTTGGAGTGCCAGTCGAATGGCCACATTGCGAACATGGGGGAGGATGAGAGCCACTTCATTTCGGGAAAAAACCACCGGGAGTCTGGTTTGTTTTTTCGGGAGGATCAAACCGAAGATCGTCCATTTACGCTGCAATGTCTTTTCATAAAAGAACTTGATGCCGCTGAGGTAAATTACCATGGAGGAGCGGGCTACTTGTTTTTCATTGAGTAGGTAGAGAAAATAGTTTCGAATGTCCTCTTCACTCAAAGAGTCCGGCGATTTTCCGTAATGATCGCTCAATTTCTTTACCGTATCGGCATAGCTTTGCCTGGTTCGTTCAGCCAGCCCGTGCAGCTGCATATCTTCCATCATTCTTTGCCGTAAGGTTTTCATAACGACCTCCTGAGGTAGAGTGGATAAATAGGCCTCTCTCTTCAGGATATGCGCTGGAAGGCTTAGAAAGCAAAAGAGGCGACTTTCCATCTACGGAAAATCGCCTCCATCATTCAAAATACTATATTATTTCATCGGACTAGCTACCGCGAAGCGGTTTATTTCAACAGATTTAATACAGCGCGAGATAGTAAGTGGTCACAGGTGGTTCACTTTATGCAGTTGCCGCTGCTCGCTATAGCTCATCTTTGCGGGGAGCGGTAACTGCTTGAAAATGAGGTGGTTGTGGTCACTTACGATACATGAGCAAGATCTCCGAGCGGGATTTGGAAGGGTGTATTTGCCTTAGGGCCTCGGAAAAAATATATTATCCCATCTGGCTTGTCTTTTTAGCCGTCTTCTTTGTCGAGATAACAGTTACATAGCGCTGTTATGCGCCTGTTATCTCGACAGAGAAGATGACTAAAAATCCTGCGCCATTTTGGGATATTTATTATTTTCCGCGACCCTTATGCTTTAGAACGGAAATATAAAAATGCCAATAGGAGTTGAGCATGGGCAGTATGTCTTTCCCTCGGTGAAACGATCTAAGGACCCGAGATTGGGATTAGAAAGGCGGCATCACCTTTCGGAGTCTATTTTACAACGTGCGGTATAAAAGGCAATTTCCAATGGGGAGATTGTTAAACACGGGAGTTGTCATACCTTCCGTCATAGTTTTGCTACTCATTTATTAGAAGCGGGTTATGATATTCGTTCTGTCCAAGAGTTATTAGGGCATAGTGATGTTTCGACCCCATGTGCTAAATGTTACCATTCTCCGGGTTGCTAAGCGTTCACCAACACGACGCCCTGGGGATTTATTATTTGGGGAGTAATATGATCTGTACCAAGTAGGTAAGTTGATGCTATAATGATCTATTTCTTGTGGTTAATAGCTTTTCTTTAAAAAAAGAAAGTTCAATTTTGGCTTGATAATCTTAATGATGGAATATAATGAAAAATGGATGATTTGACGCCCCGACAACGTGATGTTTTTGATTATATAATTGTTTATCGAGAGCAAAATGGGATTGCACCAACAATAAGGGAAATATGTCGGTATTTGGGACTTAGTAGTCCAGGTGGGATTCATAGAATTTTGCGGGTTTTGGTGGACAAAGGATATATAGAAGCGGAACCTGGTGCGATGCGTAATTGGCGTCCGGTTGAAAGATCATCCATGGAAAGAACCTTGCCGCTTATCGGACGGATTGCTGCTGGGGTTCCTTTTGAAGCTGTTGAAAACAGGGATGAAGAGTTGTTGATTAACCCGGTGGAATTTGGTGATGAGAAATGTTTTGGTATAAAGGTTCAGGATGATTCCATGGTGGATGTCCATATACTTGAGGGGGATGTTGTGGTTATTAAACCTTGTGCTACTGTGAAAAGTGGTACAATTGCGGCCGTGCTGGTGGAAAATATGGTAACTGAGGCCACCTTAAAGATATTTCATCTTAAGAAAAACATAATTGAGTTGCGGGCTGCTAACCCTAATTATTTACCGTTGAGTTTTAAGGGAATAGATAGGGCTCGTGTTACCGTGGTGGGTAGGTTGGTAGGGGTGGTACGAAGGTTACAGGGATAAAGTTATATATTCAAGCGCTTTGTGTGCCCGGTGTGGGATTACATTAGATTGTAAATCACTTTCAGGTACCACATCCTCGCACGATCGTTTCCTGCCGTAATGAAGTGTTATAGTGACCGGAACTGCATACAGAAATAGCTAGTAAGATCAGTTGTTTGTAATGCTCCTCCAAAGTGAAAAATAATCTGCACAGATTGACTTAAAAGAATATTTTTTAAGCATCAATTGACGTGCCTATGCCCACTTATGTAAAATCATCTCATTTGTGTCCCTTAGCCGAACGAAAAAGCTAAAACGCACCCTTAATCTTTTGTGAACAACTACACGATGTAGAGAGGGTGGATAAAGCCGATAAAGCTGGCGTGCTCGTGCGTCGTTCTTGAGCGGTTTTACCAAATTTAATTATCTTGGATGAATACGAGAGGGGAGACGTTGAACTTTGAGCTTAATTTTTTGATTTGCCTAATGTTCAAATTTCTTTTTCCTTTCAATACTTCCGAGACAACTCCTTGGCTGCCAATTTCTGGAAGTTCAGACTGTTTTAAATTGTGCTCTTTCATTAAGTAGCGCAATGATTCAACTGGACTGTCAGGTATGGCAGGAACATTCTTATTCTCGTATGTTTCAATTAAATTACCAATGCTTTCCATTAGTGAAGATAGCGGGTGTTTTTCGTTTTCACCTATTTCATCTATTAGATTGTCCAGCATGGAAACAAGATTTTCATATTCTTCCTCAGTATGAGGGACAGAAAAAATGTTTTTAATTTTGGGCCAAACATTGGCAATATTTTCTAGTTGAGACTCCATGTTTACCCCTCCTTCCATTTGTTTTTGTCATATTCTTTATGAGTCAGAACATGGCGAATATATAGTCGTTGTGTGTTGTAATGGATAGCAGCAATAAGCCTTGCTTTGTTTCCTCCGATATTGAAAACAGTTAATCCTTCCACTTGGTCTGTACTCGGGAATATTGTTCTTAATTCAGCAAAGTTTGCAACGGTGCAGTGACTTAAAATTCTATACCAAGAGTCAAGTGCCGTAGAGCAATTAGGATACTTGGTAGCAAAAACTGTTAATCGCTTACGAGTGATTATGTGCATATCTATACGATATCTCATTTTGAGATTTTGTCAACCTGCAAAATGATGATGGTGATTTGATATTCTTTTCCAGCAGAGTTTTAGATTTTCCCGTGATGCTAAAGTAATCCGTACCTGGTCACAGGCGGTTTAGATTTATGTAGTTGCAACTGCTCGCTATAGCCAATCTATGTGGGCAGCGGTAATAGCTTGAAGACGAGGTGTTTGTTATCACTTTTTGTTTATAATTCTCTCGTAAAGTGAAAAATAATCTGCACAGATTGACTTAAAAGAATATTTTTTAAGCATCAACTGACGTGCCTGTGCTCCGAAGGAGTGGGCGGTGTTGGAGTCGTTGAGTAGGGATATGATTTTTTGGGCTAGTTGTTTATGGTCGTCTGGGGGGATCAGTAAACCGTTTATATTATCTTTTATTAGGTCGGTTACGCCGCCAATTGATGTGGCAACCGTTGGTAGGCCGCTGGCCATGGCTTCCATGAGTGCATTGGGGAAACCTTCCAGTCGGGAAGGAAAAGCAAAGATATCCGCCAGGGCGAGGAATTTTTCTGGCCGGGTTGTTTCTCCCATAAAGTGAATATTTGCTAGCTGATGATCGGATTTAAATTTAACCATCTCCTCTTCAATGGAATCGGGCTGGTTTCGCCCAGAGCCCACGATAACTAAATGTGCTTTTGGAATATTTTTTAATATTTCAGGCCATGCCTTTATTAATGTATCCAATCCTTTTCGGTGTACTAATCTACCTGAGAATAGAACGATACGATCAATCTCCGTAAATCCGTTTTTATTTCGTAGTCCTATCTTTTCTTTTTGAGTAGGTGGGTGAAAGCGAGTGCAATCCACTCCGTTAGTGGTGGCAAAAATATGGTCGGGTTTGGTGGCGACAGTGTATAGTTCCTCCTGTATTTCTTTAGAAATTGCAGCGATAGCATCACTTTTTTTAAAGATATTGAGTAGTATTTTGCCGAGAATCCCCTGTTGTAAGGGAATGATTTTGCCCGCTGTGGCAATCTTGGCCACATTGACCTTACCGGTGACCATACAAGCCAATCGGCAAAGCACACCCATGTTCACCACCCCATGGGAGTGAAAGATCTCAAAATGGCGTCCCTTGGTAAGCAGGAAGAGGAAAAGGGATAGAATAAATACAACGGTTGGTAGAACGCCGGTCCCAGGTATGCCCAGGCGGTGGACTTTGATGCCATCCACCTGTTCTAAGGCGGATAACGAGTTGTCCCAGCGTCGAGTGACTACTTCCACCTTGCAGCCTTTGTGGGTGAGATGGGGAATGAGTTGTCGTAATTGATTCTCTGCGCCACCCCAGATGGGGATGTAGCGTTCAATGACCATGAGAATGCGCATAGACTATCCGGGTAAGAGGTTTACTGGGAGGATTTTGAGAGTGAAGTGAGCAGGGCGCTTAATTTTGTGCCGATTGCTTGTATGCTCACTTGCTTGCATATTTCACGGTGAAGCGGCTCACAAAAAATTTTAGATGATTCCTGCGCGATAGTCTGTACGACTTCGGCTAAAGCTTGTGGGTCGGCAGGTGGAACAAGAAAAACCCCTGGGTCGGTAGGGGACAGCAGTTCCCGAATGGCGGGTGAATCTCGGGTGATAACCGGTTTGCCAGCAGCCAGGATTTGATAGACTTTGTTGGGAATTACTCGTGCTGCTTTTTTAGAAGCACCGAAAATACCAAGACATATATCAGCATGGGAGATGTGATCGATAAGTTTTTCATAGGGTACCCATTCTATCCATTCCAGGTGGGATAAGGGTTGTTCGTCAAGCATCTTGCGGATTTTATCTGTTTCCTGACCGCTCCCGATAATTATCCAGCGCACGGGTTCATCTTTGAGGATGCGAGCGGCTTGGATAATGGTGCTAATGCCATGGAGGGGGATGAATTGGCCGTAAAAGAGAAGGGTGGTTTTTGGTGATGTTGATGGTGATGGTTTTTCAGTAGGTGCTGGTGGGCTGAGAGGGTAAAAGCGATCTTCCTCGGCACCAACCGGAACTGCACCGGTTTTTTCGGCGCTGATATGGAATTCGTCGACAAAAAAGTCAGCATGACTACGGGTGTCGAGGATTACTAGGTCGGCGGCCCGGCAGGCCAGCCATTCCCAGCAGTAGAGGGCTAGAGCCAGCGGATGATTTTTGGAAACCATTTTTCGGTCGCATATCACCGTATCATAGAGGGAGATAAAGGCGTCCCAAGCAATAGGGGTTCTGCGCAGCAATGCAAAGGGCCAGAGTATAAGTACGTCCAGTTGTCCGAGGTAGCCCACAAAGACCACATCATGGCGAGGCAGGCGGAGGTAGCGAAAAATAAGGGATGGATAACTAAAGAGCCAACGTAGTAAAAAGGAAATTTTACTCAGCAATCCCTTTACTTGACTTTTGTCTTCCACACCGGACCAGATATCGGTACGACATTCGATGACTTCTACTCCGCTTTTCCTCAGTCCTTCAAGGAGAATACGGTTTCTGGGCTTTCCGGTGTCGTATGTGCCCCAAAATATTATCCGCATTGGTTAACTATATCAAGTGTCTAATCGTTTTGATGGGAAGAGTGGTTAAACTGTCGCTTCTTTAGTCGGTATTGCACGTCTTCGAGTAATCGTCGATTTACGGAGAGCAAGTCGGCGAGAAAGGCTACCAGGATAGTTTGGAAACCAATACCCAGGAGAACGGAAGCAAGAATCAAAGATTGAATGTGCCCCCCTCCGCCATTGGAGATGTAGAAATAGAGAAAACGGAGACCAAGCAGAAAACCGACAGAAAAAATACTGAGTCCTATGGTGAAAAATGATCGAAATGGTTTATATACCACAAAGATTCTGAAGATTGTGACTATTGATTTACGAATATAGGAAGGGATGGATTTAAGTAAGCGCGAGGGGCGTAAGTCCTCATTAGTCCCAATGGGTACCGAGATGATGGCCATGTTTTTCTGACCGGCTTGGATGATGGTTTCCAGGGTATATGTGTATTCATTGAACACGTTTATCCGCATGGCCGCATCTCTGCTCATGGCACGAAAACCGCTGGTTACATCCTTTACTTTGGTTTTACTGACCCGGCGTACAACCAGGCTGCCGAGTTTTTGTAAAATCTTTTTGATCGGAGAAAAATGTTCAATCTCCTGAATAGGGCGGGCTCCCACCACTATATCGGCCTTGCCTTCTACTATGGGGGTGGTGAGTTTGGGGATATCGGCCGCCAGATATTGGTTGTCGGCATCAGTGTTGACAATGACGTCGGCTTCCAGCTTGAGGCTAGCATCAAGTCCGGCCAAGTATCCTTTGGCCAGGCCACGATTTTTAGTGAAGCTTATTACATGATCAGCGCCGTTTTCCTTGGCAATGCGAACGGTATCGTCGGAAGAACCGTCATCAATGATAAGCCATTCCACGAGATCAAAACCTGCGACTTCACGCGGCAGCTCTTTGAGCGTGATCGCAATGGTTTCTTCCTCATTGTAACAAGGGATTTGAATAATAAGTTTTTTCATAGTGGAATGTGGTGATGGTTATATTTTCATCGCTTATGCTGTGATTGATGGAGGGTGTAGTTTATCACTATAAAATAGATATGTTATTGTTCTGGCTCGGTGAACTATATAATCAATATCGTTGATTTTAGAATTTCAAGGGAATCTCTCTGTTTATCCGGGCACCCACAGGGGGGGGTGCCCCTACATAGTCTTTGGTAAGCAACAACTACTTTTCAATCGACATCTAATTGCTTAAGTAAACAACATTGCCCACAGGAGACCTGCCTTTACAGTCAATGTTCTTGGCTTAAGCAAAAGTTTATAATTTCACAAAACCTTGAACTTACCTGGGAGCTGTAGGGGCGGCCCCCTGTGGCCGCTCGGCAAAACCTAGAGCGACCCTTGCAAGGCTTAAGTCAACACTATAGTAATCTATGTTAATCCGGCCAGATCGTACGCTGTTGTAGTATTGCTGAACAGTGACATAAAATCTATCATTTTCATCCATTAAAATGACTGAATAGAATAGGTGAGCCGGGTTGTTGTCAATGATTTTCTTGTGAATTGATTGGCTCAACTTTATCTCGGTTTGGTTCTGATTCCCTATGTTCAGTGGTTTTTCGTTTATCGAGATAGAGAAGGGGAATGGAAAAAAGCAGGGAAACGATAAGTAACCCGTAATGGTAGCGAAGAATTGACTTGTGAATAATGATGAGCAGAACCGGTAGGGAACTGAGCAAGACGGGTAGGGCGATGAGGGCAAGTTTGATGTTTTTTTGTCTGTAGCATCCTATGGCCAAACAAAATAGGAAAAAATAGAGGTAACAAGAGGCTCTCCAGATAAAAAAGAGAGGTCCCCGTTTAGTGTTGCTGTACAGATCATAGAATTTTTCATTCAATCTTGCTGAGAGAGGCTGTTTCGTAAGTCCCATTTTATTGGAACTGATATAGGTTAGGGTATATTGGTCACCGCTCTTTTTACGCCAAAAATTGAGTTGCTCCTCTCTTCTGAAAAAACCGTTTAAGGGTTGAATCCGCCAAAGTAGAGAGCTGGCTGCTAAGCGTTGGGATATTTCGTCACTAATAGATATTTTATTTTTCTTTTTGGGCAAGTGGGCGGGTTTATTGGCTTGGGAGCTTTTTGCTGTGGTTTCTGTCCCGGAGACCAAGGTGGAGAGCTTATTGTATACCACGCTTAGTGGATTACCACGTTGAACCTCAAGGGCTTGATATAAAGGGCCTCGTACTCCAATAAAGAGGAGTATTGATAGTGCCAGGGCCGCCAGTAGCTTTTTGGTAACGTCACGATACAAAAATGGCAAGAGACAGGTGGTGGCAAAGGCAGGCAGGATGCCATTATGGCGAAATATCGCAACACAGAATATGACGAAACCAAGCAGGAGCCAGTTGCGGGTTTTTTGGAGCCAGGCACCGTCGCTCATAACGATATGGAGTAATAAGGCGGAAAAGGCAAGTAAGGCGGTGCCGTAGGGGATATCTTTCCAGAGGGTGACGGTCATAAAACCGTTTACTGGCCATAGAGCGAAGAGGATGCTCATGAACCAGGTCACTGGTTTTGGGGTCCCATATCGTTGAAAGATGGCAAGGCTCCAACCGGCAACCGCTCCGAGGCTCAGGATCTGACATATTGCTACCATGGTGGGAGAGAACCATACTCGGGTGACAACCCACATAAGCATGGTATGAAATGCGGGGTGCCAATCTTTTATATGGAATATACCTCCATTAACATCTCGCCATTGTTCAAGGGAATCGGGACTCATGGCAGCGGGTAGGAAGGCTGATAGGTAGATGGTCCAGATGATATAGGATGGAATTGCGTAAGCGAGCCAAGATAGTCTTTGGGGGCTGGCGACTGTTTTTTTGCTATAGGGTCTGGTTGCAACCGCAAAGGAAACGAGAAAGAGAAGAATGGCCACTGTAACCGAGCAGAACAGAAAATAGAGTAGTTGGTTGCCGTGTGGCGCTAGGGGAAGCACCATGCAGAGAAACATTGCGCTAACAAAAGAGATGGCGGCCCAAGGGAGCAGGTGTCGTTTTACTTTGGGGTAACGTTTCTCTATATATTTTATGTAAGATTCAGAGGTAAGTGCTGAGAGAATAATAGTGAGCGCGGCTGAAGAGATAAGTGCTTGGAGGAGCCGTTTGATAATGAAAAAGTTATGTCCCTGATTGTCAAGGGGGATCACGATATAGGGGTCATTATTCGTAGCGACAAATACTTTGCCGTTTTCTTGGGTAATGGACTTGCCTGTCAAGTTGGTGGTTCTACTTTTTTCAGTAAGTGTTGACCCAGTGGTTTGCCATATTGTGGAACTGTTTTGTTGTATATTTAGAGCGTAAACAGTTAGAGGTCCGGAATGGTTGGCAAGGTCGATTCTCAGTTTTTTGATGGTGTGAACGGGCGGAAGGGATATGGCAAAAGAGTGATCGCCTTGAGCTAAAGAGATATTATAAGATCTTTTCTCAGAAAATGATTCACCACTGTCGGTCCAGAAAACTTGAAATATGGTGGGAAGAGCAAAATCACATCTTACTTGAAGTTGTGCCGGTGAACCTTGATGAGAAAAGCCGATATATGATAAACAACCTGTTATGAAGAGAAATAAAAGTAAACGTTGTAGGTTGTTGTTGAGTGTCATTATTATAGTTGGCCGAGCTTTTATGTTTATGTTTCGAGATTAAATAAACCCTGGATTAATTTTTCTCTTAAGAAACGTACTATTTTGAAAAACTATATACCTGTCGCCTTTCCTGAAAGACGATTAGAAATTTAGAAATCTTGCGCGATTTTGGGACATTTAGTATTTTCCGAGGCCCTAATTAAGATTGATAAGTAGAAATAGTTGATTAAGTGTGTAAAGGGCGTGGGGGAAATATATATCCCAAAATTGGAGTTTGCGCTTACCTGTGCAGGTTTTTAGTAATTTTCAAGGAAAGGCAACAGGCGCATATTATTGTTATGTAATTATTACTTTTCCTTGAGGACGGCAAGGAAAAATGTAAGCAGGTAAGGTGCTGGCTTGAAAATAATTTAACCTTTCCAAGGCCTTAAAAGAATAACCCTTGAGTAATAACAGACCGATAGGTGGTAACGAGTCGTATTGGCATAATCTTGCCATGTTTTATCGACTCGTATGTACATGTTTGCGATACTACTCAAGGTTATATAAATAGTTTACAGAAAGGAAACGTTGGGTTTGCCGATCAGTATTTTTTTGCCTTCTTTGAAATGGATTTCTATTTTATTTGGTAAGGTGGTGGAGATTACCAATCCAAGGCCGAAGGTATTGTGTTCCACAATATCTTTAACCGAAAAGACGGTTTCCATGGAGTAGGGAATTGCGTTGGTGGAATCCAAGGGCGGGAGGGGTTCTGGAGCTCTGCTTTTTCTAGGTGCTCTGGGCTTTTTTTCTTTGGTAGTAGAGGTGTTGCGACCTATTACGACTTTTTTAGTTTTGGGTGCCACCGGTGGCCGATATTTATGGCGTGAGCTGCAATTGTTGCATTGTACCTTGGCTATTTCGTCGCCCACCATGGCTATTACCATATGGTTAGTGATACCTTTGCATTTGGTGCAACGGGAATCAACTTCGTCGCCTGCGGATACCGGTTTGCTCGTCGTCATATACTCTCCTCTCATACAAAAAATATGATATTGACCTGCTTCAGGATGATCCTGATAGTCTATTGTTAAATTCATTAAGTAAATGTTTGTGGAATAGTCAACTCTATCAGACCTCAGACCCTCTCGCAAGCTTATAGTGTTGGTACGTAAGGTCGCTGGGGTAAGGAACTCTTTAAGTTTATTCTTATTATTATCGTGTATAATTTGTTCGTGTTTTAGGGTCGCGCAATAATATATATCCTGAAAAGACAAATAAGATGGGATAATATATTTTACCTTCGTGGCTCATATGTAAGTTTTTTTAATTATGAGCATTTCACTTTTATTTTTCTGTTATATGAATAAATAGCTTTCTGAATAGTAATAATAGTTATAGATTCTAGGGTGTTGTAACTAGCTTGTTTAAAATGTCGAAAGATTGCATGTGATCACATAGATTGATTTTGAATCAAAATGTTCATAAAATAATAGTCTCGGATCATCCATAATGATCCGTCTATAAAATATATTATATTTACTTATTAGTTGGTTACTGCTTCTTAAGCAAAGGGATGTTTCTATGAGTTTTTCTGGGATAGGGGTGATGGTCGGGGGACTCATTGGTGGTGTAGGCTTGTTTCTATTGGGGATGCGCTTGATGACCGATGGATTGAAACTTGCCGCCGGTAAGTCCTTGCGCTCGTTACTGGTTAACTCCACTAGTACTGTGATGCGTGGTATTTTTACCGGAGCCTTGCTCACTTCCTTGGTGCAATCTTCCAGTGCTGTTACCGTGGCGACTATCGGTTTCGTTAATGCTGGCCTGGTTAATCTTGGTCAAGCGATTACCTTGGTATATGGTTGTAATATTGGCACAACTATGACCGGATGGCTGGTCTCTGTGGTAGGGTTTCATGTAAATATTAAGGCGTTGGCCATGCCGGCTATCGGTGTGGGCATGTTGTTGCGTGTTTTTCGTGGCGATACAAAGATTGGTGCCTTGGGCGATGCATTTGCTGGTTTTGGAGTTTTTTTTCTTGGTATTGAGGTGCTTAAACAAACT
>JAOTSI010000395.1 GCA_029865005.1 Desulfobulbaceae bacterium | reverse complement strand
AATAAACCGATAGCAGCAGTGATAAAAAATAGGATAATTGCAAGTAGGGGGATCCAGCACAGTGCCCAAGAGAGTTGGGCCCCTAAGAAAGGTAAGGCGAGCAATAAAGCGAGTCCACCGATGGAGGTGTCAAAGCATTGGGCCAGGACAGCGGAGAGGGGGAGTACCTCGCGAGGGAAATATACCTTGGTAACGAGATTGGAATTATTTACCAAACTTGTATTGGCAAAGCCTACAGCTCCGACGAAAAAAGCCCAGGGCAGGGACTTTACGGCTATGCCTGCGAGTTCTGGTAGCTCAATGTCACCTCCCCTCAATGATGCCATGGCGAAGCGCACGATGCAACCAGAGAGGATGATGAGGATAGGCATGAATACCGCCCATCCCAGTCCCATTACAGCTTGTTTGTATCGAATTCGGATATCGCGCAAGGTTAACTGGTAGAGTAATTCTCGGTATTGTAGAAGTTCATGGTAAATCGTTTGTAGATCTGTGAAAAAAGTATTTTTGGGTGGATAATCTCTTTTTGACATAGAATTTAGAAGCTCTAAAGGAGATGAAGTCGATCTCTAAGGATTTTAGAATGTAGTTTAACATCGGAGGTAAAATGCATCATTGCTTTTACTCCCTTCCATCCAAAAAAGGGATATATAAGTTTATATTCCAGATCTAGTTTCGGAGGATTAGGTAATTCTTTTCCCAGACTTTTGGCTTTTGAGTGTACTAATTTTAAGAGATAATCTTTTTCAGGGTAAAAATATATATACCAATCTTGTAGATATCTCATGCATGCTTGTCTGGTTCGAGGTGAGTCCTCTAGGGCAAGGAAACAATCAATGGAGGAGTCGATTGAGTACCATAGGGAGTTGCATGCATCATCACTATGGCTGCGACTTAAGCTTGCTGGATTGCCCAAGCGATAATAGCTTTTTGCTTGTTCGACAAAACATACGTGTTTGCTTTTTGCTACAAGTCGGGTGAAGTATTCACCGTCATCGTCTAGGGAAAGATTTTCGTTCCATAGACCGGCTTGGTCGCTTAATTTCCTATTAATTAACCAAACCGCTGGGTTCATCCAACTATATTCTAGGAATTTATTGTAAATCCAGTCAACTGGGCAAAGGTCTTGCCAGAGTAAAGTTGGATTAAAAAATATTTTGGAGGGCCGCCAATAAAAGCATCCGAATGATGAGGAAAAGAGAGACATGGGATCGGATCGGAGTATGCTTTCCTGTATTTGAATAGATATTTTGTCGGGTGCCAATAAATCATCGGCATCAAGCCATTGAATATAATCTCCCTGAGCATATTTGTATGCGGTGTTGCGTGCAGCACTTGCTCCCATGTGTTTGTTGGTAAGTAACTTAATTGTAGATGATTCAAATAAACGAGCAATGGCCGATGTGTTGTCCGTTGAGCCATCATCGACGACGATGATTTCCGTATTGGACCACGTCTGGTTTTTGGCGGATAAAATGGTATCTTTTAGCCATTTTTCAGCATTATAAGCTGGTATTAAGATAGAAACTAGTGGTTTCATAGCTTAGACTTTTTCTCATCCATGTCGTTGAGATGGTAAGGGGTAAAAGTTGAGTTTATGGGGTTACGTTCCATTCCTTGCCGATTGTTTTTAAGGCGATATTTCTTGGTAATAGTGCCAAAATTAGTCTTGTGGCAGATCTCCAGGAATGATCAATTTGCATCGCTTTCCAATAGGAGTTAATTGTTTGTCTGCGTGATCCTTTGCGTAGGTAAAGATTGCCCACCGCTCTTCTGTTTGCGGCATAGAGGGTACGAAGCAGTTTTTTTTGAATATGTTTGAGCTCTGGGATAGTCAGGAGACTGTTATAGATTTCTCCAAGTACATTTTGACTGTGAATACCGTTGGTAAATATCTGTTTGGTCAAGTTGATGTTATTTTCTTCTCTTCTGTAAATCGATACTAGTGGGGTATTGTATATGGCCATTGGGCCTTGTATGGCAACCCTAGCGATAAGATCAAGGTCTTCTGCGATGTTAATTTTTTCGTTGAACATTGCAGTGGCGAAGAGAGTAGATTTTCGTATTACGGTAGGTTGCAGGTAGTACAGATGATTTTTTAGAACAAACCAAAAAGGGTCATTAGGCTTGTAAAGTGCATGTTTTGCTGGAATGGAGCAGGGATTATCCTCAAAGGTATTTATCTTTTTGTTTTGAAAATTAATCTGCCATGAGTTCATCATATGCATGCAACATTCTGGATGGTTTTCTATATTTTGTTTTTGAGTGGCTAGGTAGTTGGGAAGCCATTCGTCATCGGAATCTAAAAAAGCGATCCAGTCGGCGGAGGCATTTTTGATTCCTAAATTGCGGGCAGCGCTCACCCCTTTGTTTTCGGTATAATAATATTTTATTTTGGTCTGATAGAGTTTTAGTGCTTCAGCGGTGTTGTCTGTGGAACCGTCATCAATAACAATAATTTCTGGTTTTTCTTCGGTTTGGGCTAATATGCTCTCTATTGTGCGGACAACATATTTAGCTCTGTTGTATGTTGGGACGATTACACTGAAAAAAGATTTTTCACTTTTTTCAGGCTTATTGTTTTTGAGGGTGTTGTTATTATGTCCCATTTATATATATTGTGGAGGTTGTTTGAATAAGGTGGTCCATGTATAATTAACTGGTTATTTTTTTAAAATAGAATGGATCTCAGCGGTCATTTTGCCAGCTAACATAACCGTTATCATCTGTTTATAGAAAAACCGTGATGCACTGCAGTCGCGAAAAATTAGGCTTTTGAGTAAGCCAAAAGTACATTTCATAATTTGAATACTTGTTGCGAAAAGCGGTTCCTTTGATCTGTCGCTTTGGCTGGAGCTTAGTTCTCCGTAAAAGGCTCTTTTAGCAAACCATGCCTTTTTCATTCTACTTTTCGGCACGATGTGACCCACAATTGCATCGGGTTGATAAACACATTTTCCACCGCCGGCGATCACTCTATTCTGAAAATCTTTCTCTTCTCCACTGAGTAGCGACGTACCTCGCCTCCCTAGTGCTTCATTGAAACCGCCAAGTGCCAGTGCCGTGTCTTTTTTTACTGCAAAGTTTAAACCGTAGAGCTCCTTATCGGTGTTGATGAGGGGCTGGTTTCCGTAGTCGATTTTGGAAAGATATGGTTCGAGGTTGTCGTAGAACCAATCAGGTTTACTGCTTGGAAGTATGAGATAGCTTTTACCTCCTACAATATCAGCTTGATATTGGTCAAAGGAGAGTGCTACGGCTTTAAGCCAGGCTGGATCAACAATCACATCATCGTCGAGAAAACATACAAAACCTCCATCCGCTTCAATTAGGGCACGGTTGCGAGCATAACTGAGTCCTTGGCGTGGTTCGTTAACGGATTTTAGATTTGGTATTTTTGCTCTATAGTTAGAAATAACCTGATCTGTATGATCGGTGCAGTTATTGTTTATTATGAGAATTTGATGTTCAGTTTCAGTAGGTGGATCTATGTTACAAATACTCTCTAGGGTCCTGGCTAAAGATAGAGCGTTATTATAAGTACAAATGGCCACGGTTAAATACATGGGCGATCTTATGTGAAAAATTTGTTCGGAAAGTAATTAATAAATAAGTAAGTAAAAGTTATTCTATTATAATTTTGAAATATATCACGTCTATGAAAATGTAGATTATAGATTATTTATTAAATATAAATAAGGTAATGATAAAGCTTGGACAAAATATGTCCAGAAAAAATAATCCTATTTGATTATGATTATTAGTAGCAACTTTTAAGTAAATGATAACTGTGTTTGTAATGTTTCGCAAGTGTAAACGTGAGGTCATGGTATTGTATTTGTAAAGCCTAGTTTATGCAACTATGTGTTCCTGGTAGTTTTTGTGGGTGGTAACCGTTCACCGGGTTGTAAAGAAAAGTTCTATAACATCGGACTGGTAAGCGTTTACCAGTGCTGCGCATGTATGCAAGCAGACCGGTGAGCTATAGTTAATCCTAT
>JAOTSI010000394.1 GCA_029865005.1 Desulfobulbaceae bacterium | reverse complement strand
TATTTACTTAAGGTCATCTTGTCACCCTATTCTGACTCTTTTAATATGAACGTTAAGCACCACCACTGCTACATACAATCTTGCAAAATGGTCTTATAAACCTAGTATAGTTCATCAACCCCTCCCCCATCGTACTACCTAGTATTTTACTCTATTAATAATTTATTACACTTCACATATCAACCGTCAGGAAGCAAGTAACTTTAGCTAGTTATATAAAGTATAAGCTCATATAATGCAATGTGGCTTAAAAATAAAACCCTATCCCCTCTTAACAGCTTTTTTAACACAAATGTTGCCTTCTAGTACTTTTTAGAGTTTACTCTTTTGGAAGAAAAATAACATATTGTATTTTAGAGACAATAATCTCAGCTTAGAGGCTTACAGGCAAGACGTGCTTGTCAGTGATCATAATGAAAGGAATTAAAATTTCAAACGATTCTGTTTGCGACTTTGAATATTTTTTTAAACCAATCCTTATTGATATCGGTACATATCATTGGCTATGGCAATATGAAAATGAACCTTGCTACCCGGATACTATGCCAGAAAAAGAACGGATAGAATATCTTGCCATTTTATCCGATTCCAATACAGGACAACTCAACTGTATCTATACTGCACCATCTATCATACTGCCTAAATTCGCCCCTTATATTCATAATGACTGGTCTGACCTATACGGATTTTCTAACAACGTGAACCCAACAGACTTTTTACGAAAATTAGAAGAAAAACAAGAGCAGGATACTCTAAATATTACATTTACAATGGATAATCTACCATTTGAAGAACAAGCTACCGCCTATGAAAACTTCATGCAAAGTGAAAAAAAAGCTCAGTATGAATACTTAAACAAGGCTGTCGACTGCTGTTTTTTCAATATTGACGGTACATTTTGGGCATTTTTCACCAGAAATGAATCACTTCTTCTTAAAGTAAAAAAATATTTAGAAAATTTATCAGAAGAAACAGTTGTTGAGGATGTTATGTTAGAAAACTGGAACAGCTAAGCAAATGTAGCTGGTCACAGAAGTTCTAACACAGTGTAATTCAGCAGAAGTAAAGCACAGACTCATCTGGACAGCAAAGGCAACCACTTGAAAATAAGTTGCCCGTGACGATTGAAATATTCTTTCGACAACTAAGGCAATATCTCTATGAGCACCAGAGTAATATTATCTCTTCCCCCAGCTCCATTAGCCATTTGAACCAGGTTCGTTCCCTTATCAGCCAAGCTAACCAAGGAGAGTAAGCCATCGGCTATTTGCGGGTCATCAACCATATCCGTAAGCCCATCCGAGCATAGGAGGAATTGTTCCCCAGGGGAGTAAACTCCATTAATAATATCAATTTCAAAGTCACTATCCGTACCGACAGACCGAAGGATAATATTACGCATACGATGAAAACGCGCTTCCTCACGAGTTAACAATCCAGCATCAATTTGTTGCTGAATATAAGAGTGATCCTTAGTCAATTGTTGAAATTGGTTACCATATAACCTATAACATCGACTATCCCCAAGATGTCCGATGACATACCCTTGAGAGTGAAATAGAAACAGCTCAGCAGTACAGCCCATACCACTATCATTTGAATACTCCTCAGTATGGCGACGAATAAGTTGATTAGCCAACCCAAAAGTATTTTTTATATCCTCTACAGCTGCTTCATAGGAACGAAAAGGAGAACCAGTTACTGTATTTTGAGCCGCATCGGCAAATATCCTTGCTGCCAATTCACCGGCAGCGGCACCTCCCATCCCGTCAGCTACCAAATATAACCCTTTTGAATTGTCGATGTAATAAACATCTTCATTATTGTTTCGCCGCAATCCCGTATTGGTTATGCCGAACGAATTGACCTTGATAGTTTTAGCGGATTGTTGCTGCGACAAAATTATATTTCCATTTTTTTTTAATGACGACAAAAAACTTACTTGGAAAAAAAGATCTACAATACTTCCCTGGAAACAATAATAGACTCGGTGCACAATCGTGTTTTTAGGTAATCTAGCACTTTATCAACATTTACCTCCTGACCGCAGGTGGTAATATCAATAACCAACTTCTTATATTCCGGCCAAGTATGAAGAGTAAGGCTCGATTGCTTCAAGACATAAACGCCGGTTATACCAATGGGGGCATAATGGTGCCAATAGGATTCCACAATAGAAAGACCAGTATCACAAATAATATGCTCTGCCACTTCTCTTAATAATTCACGGCTTTCAAGATCAGCTTTTACCTGTTTGAATGCCACGGCAGTGTGATATACATTGCCCTCGTTGCTTACCAGCATAAAAAATGTCTCCGATTAAAGCAGAAAGAAAATCATAGAAGAAATACCGATGGATATGGAACCACTAATCCAAGCAATATTCATATTCCTATCCCTGGTTATCTCCTCCTCCAAAGGTGCCCCTGCAAGGAAAAAACCAGTGGCTATTTTTTGAAAAACGGTGAGCGCTAAAATTCCTAGCAGTGCATATGCTGCAAAGTAACGAAGGTTATGACTCCAGCTCACAAAATCCCCCATGGTTGCGTGTAAAGTAATGATACCAAGCGCTACCATATCAAAACCCATATAAGCACCCGCCGCCACGTTATCCTTTTCAATCTCGTCATGTACATCATACGGCGTAATGAGCTGATGAAACAAGGCAAACACAATCAGCAATAATTGACCGAGTATAAAAAAGACCAAAGCGCTCAAAAAACCGCCCTCCCCATGAATAGCCCCGGCAATCATAAATGCCGTAGCAATCATAGAACCACACTCCACTGCTGCTGTTCCCAAATTATGATCGGTAATGATCTCCTTAGTGGTACTAAATTTATAAAGTATCGTTTTATCAACGATAACCCTACATAGGTTAAGGGTTAGAATGCCAAATAGAGCATAGGCGAAATCTATGGAACATTGAGTCAGAATTTCGCTCCACACTCCACCATAATCAGTTTCACCGATAACCGCACCAAGGTAAATTACTATAACTCCAAGATAATAACCGGCAAGAGTAAGACCAAGAGCCGAGTTATCAGAGTGGATCAATTCTTTATCTATTTTATAGGGGGTCAAGAAGTTAATGATAAATTTACTGATAATCAGCGTAATGATACCAAGGAAGAGATATACAAATCCCTCGTAGAGCCAGCTGAATTCCATGATATTTGGCATATTATACTCCCCTGATGGATGTTACCAATTGGAAACGTCTTTATTATAAGCCATATAAAGCTTTGGTTCAAAAATCGAATTAATTACTGCATTATCAGGTAGTTCATCCTTTGCAAATACAGAAGCACGGTCCATAAATGCAGAGGTTAAAAATTTAGTCTTATTACCCGCAACCTGATAAGAGTCCGGCGGCGCACCAAAGGTCGACCCAATATTAAAACCCCAAGTACCACTGAACGAAGGGACGGTAACCTGATAACTAAAGGTCTTCATACCCGCCGCTTCCAAAGTAGAGGCAATGGACCAAAAGGTATTTTTTGTAATCAAAGGTGATGTGGACTGAGTGACCAGGTAACCATTGGGACTCATATGGTTTTTAAGCAGTTTATAAAACTCAACACTATATAATTTATTGAGAACTTCATTATGGGGATCAGGGAGATCTATAATTATGCGATCAAAAATAATTGGGCTATTTTTAACAAATTGCCAAGCATCAACGTTGTGAATGGTTAATTTTGGATTAGCCAAGGAATTTTGATTCAGGTCACGAATAGCAGGGTAGGAACCACACAAGCTGGTAACCTCCGGATCGATATCTACTAAATCTATAGAGTTAACCCGATCATATTTCAAAATTTCACGAGCAGCCATACCATCACCGCCCCCCAAAACAAGAACCTTCTCCTGAGCACCTTTTATACTCATGATAGGATGCACAAGAGCTTCATGGTATCGATACTCATCTATTTCTGCAAATTGAATATGACCATCGAGAAAAAGACGATGTTTTCCGGTAAACTCATCCCTGGTGACGATA
>JAOTSI010000088.1 GCA_029865005.1 Desulfobulbaceae bacterium | reverse complement strand
GCTGCTGCAGCAACTATCTTATATGCCAGTATCTTAACCCTAGAACAACTAGACCACCTCCCCCCCCATCTCCACGCCAAACATCCCCCTGGAATCGAAGAACTATTATCAAGCATGAATCTTTTTTCCGTATACGGCATCACCTTTTTTTTCACTGCTCTTCTCAGTGGCATTATTGCCGGCCGGTTACGCTCCACCGAAGCTGCACTCTCAAAAACAGCCTTACAACTAGATCGAATTTCTCTACTCTATGAACGAATATTTAATGATATTCATACCGGAATCGTAACCATTGATGGAGATGACATGATTTCTTCCTGTAATCCTGCTGCTGAAAAAATAACCGGATTTAATGCTATAGATCTAATCGGAACGAAATTTAGAAACCGCTTTCCAGAAATCATCCCTAGCAATTCAGGACGTAATGTCGCAGAGCTTCATAAAGAAAACGGTAAAATAATTAGAATTGGATACTCTTTCTCGCGACTCAACATGGTAGCAAAAGAAAGCTCCTCCAAAGATTTACAGAAAGAGGAATGTGAACGATGCAAAATTATTACAATTCAAGACATTAGTAAAATAGAAGAAATGGAGAAGAAAGTTATTGAAACTCAAAATATGGCTGCCATTGGTCGCCTCAGTGCTTCAATAGCCCATGATTTTCGCAATCCCTTAGCTGCCATATCAGGCTGTGCACAAATGCTGGCTGGCAATCAAAACGGACAACCCGAACAGGACAGCGATACCAGAAAAAGGTTAACCGAAATCATTTTACGAGAATCAGATCGCATGGCAAAAACCATTACCGATTTCCTACAATATGCCAGACCGGCCCCTATAAAATTGGAATGGTGCAATGTTAAACGTCTGCTTTTAGAAACCGTTGAAAATCGTATAACGGCCGGATATAATAATCGTCCCTGTGAAATAGAAATGGATCTAGAGGATAACCTTTCCGTATGGGCAGATAGGCAGCAATTACAAACTACTATCATGCATTTACTGGATAATAGCTGCAGCGCATCTGCTGAATCACAAGAACCGGTCATTATATGTGCTAGGGAGGATACCTGGCGAGGCAAAGGAATCATACTCTTAGAAATAATAGACAAGGGAACTGGAATATCAGATAAAATTCAAGGAAAAATTTTTAATCCCTTCTTTTCTACCAGGGAAGATGGAACCGGCTTAGGCTTGGCAATCGTTAAGCACATCATAGAACATCACCACGGAAGTGTGGAGTTGTTCAGCATCAAAGGCCAAGGGTGCACCATGCAAATTAAGCTTCCCTTACCTGAAGAATCAATTACTCCTGAACCTTCCTGATATCGGCTCCGAGGGCGAGTAATTTTTCCACCATATTTTCATAACCACGTTCCAAATGATATATCCTGGTTATTTCAGTCATGCCATTTGCCGCCAATCCTGCAATAACCAAAGAGGCAGAAGCACGTAAATCAGTGGCCATTACCTGAGCTCCACAGGGTACTATTTCGCCTAATCCTTTAACTACCGCCGTCCCACCATCAATATCTACCATAGCCCCCATACGTTGAAGCTCAGCCACATGCATGAATCGGTTTTCAAAAATAGTTTCATGAATAATGGAAACTCCTTCAGCAACCATCATCAGAGCCATAAACTGCGCCTGGAGATCAGTGGGGAAACCTGGGTACGGCATAGTACGAATGTTAACGCTACGTAGAGACTGAGCGGAACCCTCCCTCCTCACTGAAGCTTTTATCCTAATTTCACTCTCCCCCTCTTCTACCTCCACTCCTACATCACGTACTTTCTCCAAAAGAGAAGGAAGATGATTGGGGTTACAATTCGTTATAGTTACTTCACCACCAGCAGCAGCTACCGCCAACACATAAGTACCTGTTTCAATCCGATCAGGAATAATAACTGCGTCGGCTGGCTGAAGGCCTTTGACCCCCTGAACGGTTAAACAATCACTATCCTTTCCTTCTATGCAAGCCCCCATACCCAAAAGCATATCTATAAGATTGCCCACCTCTGGTTCTCTTGCAGCATTTTTAATAACGGTTGTCCCCTGCGCCAAAACAGCTGCCATTAAAAGATTTTCCGTTCCAGTAACTGAAGGATTATCAAAATAAACAACTCCTCCACTCAACTTACTGTTACTAATCGCTTCCACATAACCGGAAGCCAGTTTTGTCTCCACCCCTAATTGTTCAAAACCACGCAAATGATAGTCTATAGGCCGAGCACCGATAGCACAACCTCCTGGCAAAGAAACCCTAGCATAGCCCAACCTAGCAATCAGAGGACCTAAAACCAGTACGGAGGCTCGCATGGTTTTTACTAACTCGTAAGGTGCCTCACCACCGCTCAACTCAGTGGTATCAATCTTAACATCAGATTTATTCCGCTCCCATCGCGCACCCAACACCTCCAGCACTTTAAGCATAGTCCTAGTATCACGCAAATCTGGTACATTACGTAAAATATGACAACCAGGAGCCAACAGGGTTGCAGCAATAAGAGGCAAGGCGGCATTTTTAGCACCACTCATCGCCACTCGTCCATAAAGAGGTTTCCCCCCTTGGATGATAATTTTTTCCATAAATTTATTTATCCGACAAATTGAGCTTGCAAAATACGCGGTCTTCCAGCCAAATCCGGTAACACGGCAACATGCTTATATCCACATCCGGTACTGGTGACCTGACGTGAAAAAATTTCTTCAACGCTCTTTTGTTGATCAGCGCCAATTTCCAAAAACAACCAGCCGCCCTTCCGTAGAAAAAGCGGTGCTTGTGAACTAATATTTTTTATAATATCTAAACCATCAATACCGGCAAAAAGCGCTTGCTCCGGTTCCCAATCCTTTACTTCCGGCTGCAGAGAACAACGATCACAAATTGGAACATATGGAGGATTAGCCACGATACAATCAAATCCGACGCCAGGTATCATAGCGGAAAATAGATCAGAACAAAATAAAGATACTAGATCTTGAAGTCCATGCCTGACAACATTAAGAGCAGCAACCTTCAAAGCTGCAAACGATATATCAACACCTACAAGCGGTATCCCCAATTCCTTAGCCAAGACAACCGCAATTACACCGCTGCCACTACACATATCCAAAATATGCCTCGGCTTAAAATCACTATTATGCAATGTAGCTAGAACATGAGTTATGAGAAATTCCGTCTCAGGCCTGGGAATTAATGTTGCAGGAGAAACAATAAAATCCAAAGACCAAAACTCTCTTATTCCGGTTATGTAATGTAAAGGTTCCCGTTTAAGTCGCCTCGAAAGAAGAGTGTTAAAACGAGAACATTCAATTAACGATATTTCGTCTTCAGCCTGGAGAAAAAGTTGAGTCCTGGACAAATCAAAACAATACTCAATAAGAAGCTCCGCCTCCAAGCGACCACATTCGATTCCAGCACCTTCTAATAATCGTGCGGAATCGAGATACAATTCTTGTAAACGCATCACTTAAACCTAAATAAATAACCGCAATTGTATACTAATAATATTAAATAAACAAAAATGGTGGTTAGGAGACAACAGGGGGAATTGACAATTGCCCCCATGTTAAACGGAATGTCTAATTCCAACATACTTCTTTATTGTAATGTTTTTAACGCCTCGGTTTGATAGTGAGTAATAAGTGGCATTGCAACCTCATCTACACTACCAGCAAGAACCTGATCCAACCTATAAATAGTTAAGTTAATGCGATGATCAGTTATCCTACCCTGTGGGAAATTATAGGTCCTGATTCTTTCACTACGATCACCGGAACCCACCTGACTTTTGCGATTTTCCGATATTTTATCATTTCGCTCTCGCTCCATAAGATCAAACAATCGAGCCCGTAACACCATTAAAGCTTTTGCCTTATTTTTATGTTGAGACTTTTCATCCTGACAGATTACTACTAAACCAGTGGGCAAATGGGTGATACGCACCGCAGAATCAGTTGTGTTTACCGACTGTCCACCAGGTCCAGAAGAACGAAAAACATCAAACTTTAATTCATGAGGTTCTATGTGTAACTCCACCTCATCAGCTTCTGGAATAATAGCCACGGTAACCGCTGAAGTATGGATTCTACCCTGAGTTTCCGTTTCCGGTACTCGTTGCACTCGATGGGCACCAGATTCATATTTAAGCATGGAATACACAGATTCCCCACTAATCTTGGCAATTATTTCCTTAAACCCTCCAATACCAATAGGATTACTGCTCATAACCTCTATTTTCCAACCTTTAAGTTCAGAATACCGACTATACATTCTAAAAAGATCGGCTACGAAAAGCGCTGCTTCGTCTCCACCAGTTCCCGCTCTGATTTCCAAAAAAATGTTTTTGCTATCATTGGCATCTTTAGGCAAAAGTAGAAGTCGAATGGTATCAGTTAACTCTTTCTCGCGCTCTTTAAGTTCTTCAATCTCAGCTTTAGCAAGTTCCACAAGTTCATCATCATCACCCTCTTCTCTTAAAAGACGGCGGTTTTCCTCAAGGTCGGAACCTATCCCTTGAAACTCGGTATATAGTTCATGTAATTTCGATACCTGGGCATGCTCCCGTACAGTTGACTGAAACTTCTTCTGATCCTTTACCAGATTAGGATCGGACAATTGCTGCTCCAGCCTACTGAGCTTCTCACCAATGTCGGCTAAATTCTCAAACATATCAACCCCATCAAGGCAAAAGCCCCGATCTATGACAATCCATGCTTCATTACAAGGAATATTCAGTTTCTTAGAAGACTACATCCATATACTTCTCATCACCTAATACATAGATGACTCTGTTGAAAAGCTTAGAGATAAACAC
This sequence comes from Desulfobulbaceae bacterium, assembly GCA_029865005.1. Taxonomy (GTDB): domain Bacteria; phylum Desulfobacterota; class Desulfobulbia; order Desulfobulbales; family Desulfobulbaceae; genus JAOTSI01. Next base: position 7,407 of record JAOTSI010000088.1, on the reverse strand, counting down.
CACGGATTCAGGATACAAAAAAGGCCATGAGACGGCATAATCCGTCACATGGCCTGAACAATAAAAAATTTATTTGTCCTGATCTGAGAAATGCTTTGCGTATTTCTTCTTGAATTTCTCAATTCGACCAGCAGTATCGATAAGTTTCTGTTTGCCAGTAAAAAATGGGTGGCAACCGGAGCAAATCTCCACGTTAATCTCTTGCTCAACGGAACCAAGTTCAAACTCAGAACCACAGGCACAACTAGCTTTTATCTTATGATATTCAGGATGGATATCTGACTTCATTATTTTCACAGCCTCCAATATATTTCTTTCTAAAATAACTTATAATTAATTAGTAAAAGTTTTAACTATACCAACTCTATATTTTTTTTCCATCCAAAAACAACTATCACCTGTTCATTAAGGCAAAAAACTCTTCATTGTTTTTGGTCTGTTTCATTCTAGCCAAAAGAAAATCCATGGCATCAGCCGGATTCATTGATGACATAAGTTTACGTAGGATCCAAATTCGATTGAGATCATCAGCAGGCAACAATAACTCTTCTTTCCTGGTACCGGATTTTTGTATATCTATAGCCGGATAAATACGTCGGTCAGCCATTTTACGATCCAACACGATCTCCATATTACCAGTTCCCTTGAACTCTTCAAAAATAACGTCATCCATGCGACTACCAGTCTCGATAAGTGCGGTGGCTAAAATTGTAAGACTTCCCCCCTCCTCAATATTCCTAGCAGAACCGAAAAATCGTTTAGGCCTATGCAACGCATTGGCTTCTACACCACCAGATAAAATTTTACCGGAAGCAGGGGTCACTGTATTATAAGCTCTGGCTAACCTGGTAATTGAATCAAGCAAAATGACAACGTCTTTTTTATGTTCAACTAGACGCTTAGCTTTTTCAATTACCATTTCTGCAACTTGGATATGGCGCTGAGGCGGTTCGTCAAATGTAGAGCTTACCACTTCCGCATTAACATGTCTTTTCATGTCGGTAACTTCTTCCGGACGTTCGTCGATAAGCAAAACGATTAATATCGCTTCCTTGTGGTTCTCCACAATGGAATTAGCGATTTTTTGCATCAACATGGTCTTTCCTGTCCGCGGCGGAGCGACAATAAGCCCTCGTTGCCCCTTACCAAGAGGAGAAACCAGATTCATCACCCGCATTGAATAATTATCTTTATTAAGCTCTAGATTGATCTGCTCTTCAGGATGAAGAGGAGTAAGATTAACAAATAAAGTCTTATTGCGGGAATTTTCAGGGGGTTCAAAGTTGACAGTATCAACCTTGAGCAAGGCAAAATATCGTTCATTGTCCTTAGGTGCTCTCACCTCACCTTCTATGGTATCACCGGTTCTAAGATTAAGTCGGCGAATTTGCGAGGGGGAAACATAAATATCATCAGGACCTGGAAGATAATTATAATCGGGAGCACGTAAAAATCCAAATCCATCTTGAAGAACTTCAAGGACCCCACTGCCACGCAATTTTCCATCATTATCCGCTTGGGCCTTAAGTATGGCAAAAATAAGTTCCTGCTTCCGCAGGGAGCTCACACCTTCAATATTCAGCTTTGTAGCCAGAGCTACCAGTTCATTGATTCTTTTGTTTTTCAATTCAGCCGGATTCATTGAACAATCCTTCTCCTTAGTTCTGTGTGATTGGCTACTACGTGGCATTGATGAACATTCTTGATGTAAACGTTTTTGGGGAACAACTGACAGTAAAAAATATTTTACCCGCACTCCTTGCCAAAACATACACGACACTCCCAATATTATTGGGCAACCAGCATCAAGTTCCTGCTAAGTAAATAACAGTCAGTAAAAAGGCAAGATGTACAACAAAAAGGTTAAAACCTTATCAGTTCAGTTGTATTTATCTCAATTAATTTATTTGGTATATAATCTGTTTTTCGTAGAAAATAGACGGCAGGATTTTTACCGTTACAAGACATGACGGTTATGAACATTCTTGTTCGTAATGAAGCAATAATATTTTATTCAGATCAGCTTTATTATTTATAAAATGGAGTGTTATAAAAACCTGAAAACCGACGGAGCAACGGCGGGGCCTATAAATGATTAAATGTTACATACGCTGTTTATTGTCTTCCGGCGTTTCTGTCAACTTTTTTTTCACTTCAACACCATTTTTTGACTCTAATATAAGTTTGGCTAGATGTTTAACCTGCAACAGAGTATCTACAAAAAAGCCGTTATTGTCAATCACATACCTAGACAACAACACTTTGTCACCCAATGAACCTTGTACATTTATGGCACGTAAAGCATTTTCAACACTGACCTGATCACGAAGGGATATTCTCTGAAGACATACTCGCTCACTGGCATATACTGCAACGATACAGCAAAATTCCTCTTGCCACCCAGCCTCGAACAATAATGGAACCTCTACAACAATCATACTAGATGAATATTTAGCACACTCCTTACGCATCAAACACTTAGCGAGAGGATGAATGAAGGCATCAAGTTGTTTTCGTATCACTGAATTACTAAAAATGGCGTCACGTAATTTGGAGCGATTAAGCGAACCGTCAGCACAAAAAAACCTCCCACCAAATTGTGCTTTCAAAAAACGTAACCCTTCTCCTTTCGTGCTCATTAAATCACGACACAACTCATCTACACTGATAAAGGGACAACACAACTGGGCAGCCAACAGACGACCGACCACTGTTTTCCCGGACCCAATACCTCCAGTGATCCCAATCATTATCTGCGTAAATAATCCATCACAGCCTGCATATCCGGACAAAGAGGCACCGTAAAAGTCATCTGCTCTAGTGATTTAGGATGAGTAAAAGAAATAGTTGATGCATGTAACATCTGCCTGGACACCATAGTCGTCATCTCTTTAAGAACCCGTCCACCATAAAGGTTATCTCCTAGCACCGGACTACCTATGGAAGACATATGAACACGAATCTGATGAGTTCGACCAGTTTCGATAGTGACCTGCGCTAAACATATTCCCATGGAAAACTTTTCTATTATTCGCCAACTGGTAGCTGCATATCGCCCACCTACTTCCCGTATTGCCATTTTCTTTCGATTAACTAAATGACGACCTATAGGAGCCACTAATCGACCAATTTCTCGTTTTGGACAACGTAATAATAAAGCGGTATATTGTTTTCCCACTTTTCTATCATGGAAATCCTTAGTCAGTTTGCGCAAAGCACTTTCTGTTTTCGCAACCAACATCACCCCGGAGGTATCCTTATCAAGACGATGAACAATACCAGGCCTCATCTCATCATTAGACGGCAATCCACCACAGTGATACAAAAGGCCATGAGCTAGGGTTACCTGCTCGTTACCAGCCCCAGGATGCACCACTAAACCAGAAGGCTTAGAGATTACCAAAAGGGATTCATCCTCATAAATAATTGAGAAATCGACCTGTTGAGGAGATAATTTCGGAAATGACTTGTCAGCTTTAGTTATGACTTCTACAAGGTCATCCATCCGAAGGACATATCCAGTTTTCACAGTTTGCCCCTTCACTGTAACAAGACCGGAACGGATTAGTTTACTTAATCCTGACCTGCTCATACCAACAAACCTATCAACTAAACAAACATCAAGCCGACGCCCCGCCTCTTGCTCACCGACGACAAAAGAACTAATACTTCCCCCATTTGAACATTCAGGAACAGCAGGCTTCGGCACACATGAACTATGTAAATCTTTCAACAATAAACCTGATCGTCGCACATGCGCCTTCTATTTATACTTTTATTGTGACCATTCACAGGAAGCTCTTAAAATATAATAAATATAGAAGCAATAACTCTTTAGAAATGCCCTTTTTTTGCATAAACCATCCAATAAGCAACAGTAATATTTAGCAAAACTGATCAACCAGGCAGAACTTAGAATTTCAGAGAATTACCTTTTGCAATAATAAAGAGGAGGGGGAAAGGGACAGATACGAGCAATAAAGATCACTAACTACAAACAGAAGCATAATGAACTAAAATTAAAGGAAAACAAGAAGCCCATTTCAAACAAATATTCTTAGGAGTAAGCAAATGGCTCGATACATAGGATTTGTATCAAGCACATTAAGCCTTAGTCTTGAAAAGTAGTAAATGACGAAAAATCACTAACTAAATATAGTTTCTATTTGGGATGTCACTTCATCCTCATTAGTCTTTCTAGCCAGTGAAATCTCTTTAACTAAAAGACTTTTCGCAGTATCCATCATTTTACGTTCGCCATAGGATAGCTCCTTATCATCCTTAAGAAGATACAAGTCCCGAAGCACTACCGCCACTTCAAACACGGAACCTGTTTTAATCTTATCCATATAATCCCGATAACGGCGATTCCATGTTTGCGAATTAACTTTTATATCCCTTTCTTCTAAAATCTCAATAACTTTCTTTACCTCTTCACAAGAGATAATAGCCCTAAGGCCAACACCCTCTGTATTAGAAGTCGGGATCATAATTGTCATGTCGTTATCCAATATCTTCATAACATAGAAGGATTGGTCGACACCACCTATACTTTGTATTTCAATGGCTTGGATTACACCAACACCGTGGGCCGGATACACAGCCATATCGCCTGCAGAGAACAATAGCCACTCCAAATTGATTTGACCAACAAATTTTTTTGTCGGAGCAATGAAACAAGATAGACATATACCATAAATTCGCTGTTTAGCCAAGTCCCGAGTTATTATATTTTAACAACTTCTCCAAAAACAACTAGTAAAGAGACCTGGAAATTCGTCCAGTGTAACCTAAAACATAATAACGCCTCTAAATTTAGAAATTTTATCGCCATACTGACAATCACATATCCACCCTGACAAACCTAGGGTCGCAAAAATCAATAAACAGCTCAACACTCAGCCGCCTTCAAAATGAAGAAACAAGGACATAGCAGCACTACCTACCAGTTACCCAACAATGAAGACAGCAAAAAGACCAACAGTAAACGGTAGACCCCAAGATAGAATCATATTTCCGAGGAGCTCGGAATCACATGGATAACTAATTTTGCAAGTTAGTAATAACCTGATACAATAAAAACAGACATTCAATCTTTGAAAGGTTAATGACCAAACTAATTTTATTTTTGAAAAATATATTTATAGGTGAACATGAAAACAAATTTTATCCATGCGATATAATACCTATCTATAACAGATATCAATTTCAGAGAGAATTAACTAATTGTTTTCTCAAAGATTCCTTAAGCTATTAAAATAAAATACCGTTCTCTCAAAATCCTAACTAGACAACTCAGGCAGGCCCAATTCAGCTGATAGCACATCACTATTTAATATAAAAAATGATAATCAATCGTCTTAACACAACCCGTACACCATCACTAAAAATATACTACTATATCAGATGGTAGCAACTTGCCAAAGATGAGTGGTCATTCATTTTTTTCTTGACAATACTTACACCGGGAAGCTATACAGACCAAAAGACCTTGTGTTGCAAATTTTAACAGTCCGTTGCATAATATAAACAGTTCGCAAATGGCAACCTAACTAACACAATATAATTTTACTTATAAATACTGCCCAATACACAATTACACTTCTTTCAGTCAAAAAATAAAATGAACACCCAAATATATGATGGCTTCACAACATCCACAAATAGGAGGAGAATAGATATGAGGGAAAAATCACAATACTTGAGGAAGGTTCCCCTGAAAATTTTTTCTTTTTCAGGGGTCCTCCTCCTCTTACTCTCGCTACCGGCTCTAGCCAGCGAGGCAGCCCACAGCGTTGCACCAGCAGTTTCGACTGCAGCAGCAAGTACTGGTGGTCAAACTTGGTGGGTGATGCCCACTATCTTGTTTTTTGTAACCTTTGTAATGGGAATTATAGCGGTTCTAGGCGGAGTAGGTGGAGGAGTTCTTTATGTCCCGATAATCAGTGGATTTTTCCCATTCCACCTTGACTTCGTACGCGGAACCGGCCTGTTAGTTGCCCTGTGCGGCGCCTTAGCCGCTGGCCCGGGCTTACTTAAAGCCAACCTCGCGAGCCTACGCTTAGCAATTCCGGTAGCTCTTATCGCATCCTCTATGGCCATTGTCGGTGCCATGGTTGGACTCGCCCTACCAACCCATATCGTACAAATATTATTGGGAGTTACGATTCTCGGTATCGTAGTTATCATGTTCACCGCCAAAAAGTCCGAAGTACCTAATGTGCAAAAGGCTGACCCCTTGTCCTCAGCATTACGCATTACCGGGGTGTTCCACGAGCACACCACCGGCAAGGATATCGACTGGAAAGTACATCGTACCATCCCCGGCTTGCTAACCTTTATCGTCATCGGCTTCATGGCCGGAATGTTCGGTCTCGGTGCCGGCTGGGCCAACGTACCTGTACTGAATCTAATGATGGGCGCTCCATTGAAAGTCAGCGTCGCCACCAGTAAATTCCTACTTTCCATCACCGATACATCGGCGGCTTGGATTTACATAAACAAAGGCTGTGTTATACCCTTGATGGTTATTCCCTCTTTGGTGGGCATCATGCTTGGATCCCTTATCGGCGTTCGCATCCTGAAAGTGGCCAAACCAACTTTCATCCGTTGGATGGTTATCGCAATTTTATCTTTCGCCGGTCTCAAAGCATTACATAAAGGTCTCACCAGCGCGGGCATCATTTGATCAGGAGAACTAGCTCATGAAAAGCAACAACACAATAAAACCAACCGAAGAACAACTGCTCTACGCCGATATCCTCGGTAAAGGTATGTACCTTGGCTTAGCCATGCTTTTTGCCACTTTTGCCCTCTACGCATTCGGCATAATGGCTCCGGCAATTCCTTTAAGCGAGATACAAAATTACTGGCACCTACCAGTCGGCGAGTACCTGGCGACAATCAACGCAAACCATCTGCACCTGGACCACGCACCAACCGGCTGGGGATGGATGAATCTGATTGGCAAGGGTGACTTCCTAAATTTCACCGGCGTGGCAGTGCTAAGCGGCGTTACCATCATTTGCTATCTAGCTATTATCCCAGGACTATTTAGACGTGGCGACAAGGCTTATGGTATAATTTCTATTGCCGAGGCTTTAATTCTGACTCTAGCCGCCAGCGGTTTATTAGCTGTAGGGCATTAAAAAATAATATATAAACGAAAAAAAGGCGGGTCATAAGAGCCCGCCTTTTTTCTTTTATGTTAAGGGCCGCAGAAAAAAGAAATTATCCCATCCTGCTTGTCTTTTTAGCAATTCTGGGACATTTATTATTTTCTGCGGCCCTAATGTCTTATCAATTGACTTCGCTTCTATCCACTTCCCCCGTCATCCATGAAAAATAACTTCGATCACGGCCACTGTAGACTGCAGACCTTAGTCACCAGGAAAACGATAGCCTTTA
>JAOTSI010000087.1 GCA_029865005.1 Desulfobulbaceae bacterium | reverse complement strand
GTGGAGGAGCATATTCATCCGGGCCAGGGACCAGGTGGAATTATCATTTTCCTGGCCAAAAATAGAAAGACCCCGAGGTGCCTCATCGGCCACCTTGAGCAGCAGGGAGCCAGAACCGCAGGTGGGATCGTAGACTGTTTGGTCTTGGCTGGTCTCCTTGGTGATTCCCACCACTTTGGCAAGAACCCGTGAGACTTCCGATGGGGTGTAAAACTGGCCCTTGCTCTTGCCCGACTCGGTGGCGAAATGGCGCATCAAATATTCATAGGCATCGCCCAGAAGATCATCACCCTCGGCCCGGTTGGCGGTCAGATCCAGGCCACCGAAAATAGCCACCAGGTTGGTGAGGCGGTCCACCATGGCCTTATCCTTCCCCAGCTTGTCCTCATCGTTGAAGTCGGCCACATCGATGACACCCTTCAGATTATTTGCCTCCGCCAACTTACTGATAATCTTATTGAGCTTATCCCCAATCTCCTTATTACCCTTGAGGGCCAGCATATCGTCAAAGGAGCCGCCCTCCGGTACCACGATCATTCCGTAGGGGTCTCCGGCATATTTATCCGAGACATACTTCATGAAAAGCAGGGTCAGAACATAATCCTTATACTGCGAAGCATCCATACCGCCCCGCAACTCATCACAACTGGCCCACAAGGAGCTGTAGAGTGCTGTTTTTTTGATTGCCATAATTATATAATGTATACGTTTTACTTACTAGAAAGATAAATAAAAATGATTACCTATCCTGGTCAGGCCGAATTATCAGATTAAATAGAACATACTATGCTCAATAGTATACCGTGATAAATATTTTGTCACTTGAGTGCGCCAAGTCAAATGGCCTATAAAAACAAACTGTTATCTCGTTAGAGTTTGTTTTTCCATAACCGGATCAGTGACCGTACTACCTTATAGGGACAATATCACAAGGTTACGTTCGCAACTACTTTTCATATTAAGCTATTACTCTTATAATAATGAGGTGCAGTGCAATTAGTCCGTGGTAAGTAAGCTATCAGTTAGCTTATACCCTTAGCATGTAGAACATATAGCTTTAGTACAACAAATTACTCATTATCACAGGAGGAGAGGTGAAACATATATATTATTTATTCCCTGTATTGGTTGGGGCCCTATTTTTGTCAACACTGCCGGCAGTTGCTTCCCAAAGAGGGTGCGACGCTCACATTAAATTGCAAGATTATGAGCCGAACACGGTTGTGATGCGAAATGATGATAATGATGAACCAAATTTAAGTTTTACAATATCCCAAATGATTCCCATGTTTCACGGCGGATGTTTCGGTGATAAATCGAAACAAAAGGAATGGTGGGTGGTGCCATATTTTGCCCTTACCGCTCAGTTTGGTTTTTACGTCCATACAAGAGAGTCTTCTCCGGTAGTGGGAAAACGTTTTAATCCCAAATTATTTGTTCGACGATGGCTCGGAGACCATGGAAACTATATTGATGTGGGTTATGCGCATGAATCCAATGGGCAAAGCATTAGCACGCAAGAGGCATATCTTAAAAAGAAAGCAGATATTTTGGCAAAAGATGAGCGTGAAGAGATCGCCAACGACTATTTAAGCAGAGGTTGGGATTATGTCGATGTTATAGCGAAATATTCGACAGCAGTAAATCAATACGGATTCACCAATTCTATCTATTTCAAAGGGAAATATTTCTTCAGTAATGGCCTTTTGCAAGGAGAACCGGAAGAATTTAACGATTGGGAAACCGACGAGGGAAAAAGTAGAAGTGAAGTCGATGGGATTACCATTATGCTCAAAACCACCAATATTAGTGATCAGAAAAACAGCAGGTTTAAAGGGGTACTACTCTATACCACTGGATATGAGAGTATCTTTGAATACAATACAGTGGGGGTGGAATTAACCTTCAAGCCTGGGGATTGGCCCCCCTTTTTCCTTTGGGCTTCTAAAGGGTATAAGGCCGATCTTTCAGATTACTATAAGGACATAACATCGTTTGGGTTTGGCGTGGAGTTGCGTAATTTTCTGGATGATTATTAAGTGAATTATTAAGTTGCTACAGCACCGGACGAATGAAGTACTCCAGGGCGTGGAGGCCTTTCCCGGTGAGTTCGGACCAGGTTTGTTCTTGGCCTCTGCCGATGGGGCCTACGTCGTAGTTGCGGAGCTTGATGATCTGTTCGGGTGAGCCGTCGGCTGGTTTAACGATTAGTTGGCCGCCTTCCACGATGAGCTGATTGATTTGGACTACCTGAGTGCCGGGCACCGTGGCATCGAGATGGATTTCTTGATCGGGATCGTAGGTGTCCAGCGCCTGGTGGAGGTTGCGGAGATTGTTGTCTGCTAGGTCTCCACGGAAGATGACCACTGGGTTTTCAATGAACATGGTTTCAAAACGAAGGGTGTCGGAGAGGAGATAGGGAATGAGGGCGATATCCAATTCAAGATATTCTGCGCCCAATGCTTGAAGATCATAATTAGAATCCGGCCCACTGATCAGAACATTTTTTGCCTTCCATTTTACATCGAAGAGATCCATTTCAAGCTCTTCGATGGTTACTCTGGCAGTGAGGGCCGATCCGATGCCCTCTTCCAAGTTATCTTTGTAGAAGAATTCGCATTCGAAATAGGTGATGATCAACAATATGATCATGGAGAAGCCGAGAAAGGTGAACTGGCATAGTTTGATGATGGCATTCATAGCTTTAATAATGGTATTTGGTGGATTAAGTTTGATTGTGCTTAATTTTAATGCAGTTCGTACCTTACCATATTATCATAAACCGGTTACTCTTTGCGATATCAACCTCATTCTTCAGTACCGTCTTCTTTATTATGTGGGATTTGCACTTATGGATGCAATTGTTTTTTTGCTATTTGAGAGCATTGCCCCAGGAGATGTCCTCTAAAAGTTATGAAAAAAACAACGGTTTTTAGAGTAGGCATCGGTCAGTCTTACTCAACTGTAGTGAGTGCTGCTAAACAATGAGAAACGTTTTTAGTGGGTAGCTTCGAGGTTTCTTTGGCGCTGGCGCAAAGCCTTTTTTGCTCGGTTTCTAACTAGCACAAATCTATCTTGCTCACTAACTCTCTTCAGAGACTCGCTAACAGAGAGATCATTTATTTTTTTAACGATTTTTATAATCCTTAATCGAACTAACTCGTAACGGTCATTTTCCAGGATATTCAAAAGAGCTTGGAGTGCAGCTGGATCCTGCATTTTACCCAAAACTTCTAGACAATGAGCCTGAAGGAGCCATCGTTCTCTTTTTGTTTTAATTAGCACAACTAAGGATTCTATCAAGCCCTTGGTTTCAACCGCCGCCAAAGCATCTATGGCTGCTTGGCGTAACTCCTCCGGCTTATGCATATTGTCTACATCTGCTAATAAATTGCTCTCTACTTCAGGATCGGCAATTTCTTGATAACCGCTAATTGCTTTTGTTTTCAAACAATCACCCGTCAACGGATCCAAGATAACAGCACGCAATAAGGGGAGAGCCCGGGAGTCAACTACTTCGGCAAAAAACTGACATGCTTTGCCACGTAAGCCAGACCAGTATTGCTTATCATCATTTAGGACTTTAAGAAAAAACGAAGTGGCTAAAGGATCCTTTAGTTGAACCAGTATGGTAGCGATAAGTATTTGTTGGTCATAGTTATAATCAACTATCGCCCTTTCCATACGGTTGATTAACTCTTCAATAACCAATGGTCTATTGGTCATTTTTCTTAGGCTGATCAACCCAAGATCATAAAGACGAGGGTAAGCAAGGCGAAACCTTTCTCCTCGAAGGAGAATGATATTATCTATGCTTTTAGAAAAATTTATAGAGGAAGTGGTTAACCAGCTCCGAGTACGATCCTGACCGTATAAAATATATAAAGAATTGCAACGATCATATTTAGCTGAATCATTAGAATATAAATCCTGAACAAAAAGATTACCGATTCTTTTGATTTCCTCTGGGCGATTAAACTTATCAAGTGCCTGGGCTGCACAATGTTTTATTCTTTTGTCCGGTAACCGTAAGAGGTCAGCCAAAAAACCAAGACTCTTTGGGTCGCGAATGGCACCTAAGGCTCTAATGGCGGATAGCTTAACAAATATATCCGTATCACCCAGCATCTCAAATAAATATGGAGTAGTATTTTTATCCCCCAGTGCACCAAGCTTTCTAATAGCAGCTTGACGAACAAAAGGGTCCACATCACTCAAAAGATCGATGAGCTCGGAAATAATCTTTGTATCACCTTGTATTACCAGTCCATCTACCATAGCCCTTCGCAATTGAGGGTCTTGATTATGAAGTAATTGTATTGGAAGGTTTTGATGTTCTAACTTGTTTGCTTCGTTACTTTGAGCTTTTTTGTTTTCTATATGTACCTCAGCCCAGCTAAGCGTTACCATTGAACTTATGGTAACTATGATCGATAATAATGATACTAATAAATATATAATATTATTTGTCTGATTAAGGCAATATGTTTGGAAGCAACGCGTAAGTCGCTTATGGAGTAAGATGCATAAAGGTAAATAAGTAAAACGATATATTGTAAACAAAACAACACCTAAGGGTTATTCTGAGATTATTTATGGCTACTCTCAATGAGTTCTAGATATTTAAGTTTGCTGATTCCTAGGGATTTATAATTTCTTGGCATGTTTTGGGTTAAAAAAAACAAATGGTCATCTTGATCGTATTCATTACGCCAAGGCTCAAGGTAAATATCCCTATCTGACGACACAGTATTATAATTCTGGATTTGATCACCTATTGTATTAACATTGCGGGTAGCTCCCACATAGGTCCACCTATCTGACCAGCCAACATAGTTCGGCTTATAAATCTTAACCCGTGGAAAGCGATTCCTATTTTCTTCATTGGCTATAATAGAATACATTCCACTAGAATCAGTACGCCCTTCTACGATATAACACGAATGTTTACAGGGAACACCGCCAAGGTAATCAGTTTGATTCCACCAGGCTAGCACTGCGGCATCTTCGATTGGTTGACCTGTTTGACGATCTAAAATCCGAATAGTTATGCCTGGCCTTGCGCACCCTGAAGTGAAAAATAGAAAAAATATTAAAATGATACTTGGTGATATCTTTAGGTGACATTGGCGAAAATAAGAAATTGCCGATACTATCGTATATCCGAAGATAAAAGAGGATAAAAAATGAGCCATTATTTACGAGGGAATGATATTTGTTATTATTTCTGACATTAAACGACAATATCTGTATAATTATACTTTATAGGATGAAAATCAATATTATTTACTAACTTAAGGGCCAATTAAAGAATAAACTACCAAAAAAGATTAGCATCATGTTGAAAGAACGACAAAAATAGAAATCAAATGCATGATAAAGTTATGTGTCTATAGTACCGATAAAACGATGAGTTATAGCTGTGTTCAATGGGATAGGTGATTTCCGAGCCCTAAGATATGTGCCTATTACTTTGCTTTGAAAATGTTATTATATTCAGCATAAAAAAGATTACCATTGATTTTGATAAAAAATATTTCATAATCACTATATAAGATACATTTCTATATATTCATCAGAGAGATAAAACTATTTGGATAAATATATCAACTAATGGTAATGACGATTGTTATTGAGGTTAAGTTTTTTAGTGACAGAGGCTAATGGTTATCGTTATAACCGTTAGTCAGTTCAATATATTTTTTTTGGAGCACCTTGCATGATAAGGGATACAACTAAAAGCAAACGCCGCCTTTTTCTGGAACTGAAATTATTACGGCGCAAAAATCACCGTTTTAAATCCTCATTGAGGAAAAAAGAACATAACGTCATTTCCGATCTAGAAACAAAATTGAGACAATCTTCCACGACTCAAAGCTTGGATAACGCAACGTATCAATTACTCTGTCAGTCAATGTGTTGCGGGGTAGCTATCTTTTGTATTGATAAGCAAGGTGACAATTTTCATCTTATAGAGGTCAATAAAGCTGTCGAAAGAATGGAACGAAAAAGTAAGGAAGACTTAATTGGAAATTCTCTCGCTGAAATTTTTCCAAATAATCCTGAATTAATTTCGTTGTTTAAATTGGTCCTACACAGTGGCATGTCGGAACAAGCTGCGATTGTGGAAAAATGGGATGATTGGATTTACAAATGGCGAGAGGCCAATATTTTCAAATTATCTTTAGATAAGGTGGTGTTGGTTTACTCCGATTCAACTGAAAAACAGCGCTATGATAGTGAGTTGCAAAAGCAATACATCCAACTTAAAACCGCCCTGGAAGCTGCTCCAGACCTTATCGCCATAAAGAATTGTGATCTGAAATATACTCTTGTTAACAAAGCTTTTTGTGACTTTTTTGCACAAACAGAAGCACAGATTTTGGGAAAAAACGATTATTATCTTCTACCTCCTTCAGAAGCAACCAATCAACAATATCATGATGCTAATGTTATTTCGCGTCGAGTATCTGAATTACAGGAAGAAGAAGTTACAACCCCAAAAGGGGAAAAACGTTGGCTGCGAATAGAGAAAATTCCTCTTTTTGATAAATCAGGTGATAAGTGCATCGGACTTCTCTGCTCTATACGTGATATCACAGATCAAAAAAAGACAGCTGAGGCTCTACGGGAAAGTGAGGATCGCTACAAAAGACTCGTTGAGGGATCACCCGATATACTATATATTTATTCTCATAAAAAAGGATTGTTATATTGGTCAGCCAAAATAGAATCTATTCTTGGCTACCATTCTTCGGTATTTATGGAAAATCCATATTTATGGCATGAGTCCATTCATCCTGACGATAGATTAATGGTGATTGAGGCTATCTCCGCTGCAACAATAGGTAGTGGCTTTGATATGGAATATAGAATACGTGATGCTGAAAATAATTGGCACTGGATCCATGATCGCCATATAGCTATCACCGAGAAAGATAATGACTTTATAATAGAAGGATTGGCAGGCGATATTACGGAGCGAAAACTTTTTGAGGAAAAACTACGTAAATCCCATGAGCAACTGGAAGATGCTGTAGCTGAACGGACTAGGGAATTGGCCCATTCCTACCAATTATTGCTCCAATCGGAAAAATTAAGCTCACTGGGCAAACTAGCGGCCTCCATTGCCCACGAGTTCGGAAGTCCAATCTTCGGAATCAGAAATTTTCTTAAAGGATTACCTGAACGAGCCACCTTACCAAAAAACGACCATAAATTAGTGGAACTTGCCATCCGTGAGTGTGATAGGATGAAAGATCTACTGGACGGCTTACGTGGCTTCAAACGGCCTACCACTAATAGCTCTGAACAACTTAATATTCATAGGATTATCGATAATATATTATTGTTATGCCAGCGTAACCTAAAGAAAAAAAATATTAAGGTGATCAAAAATTATGGGTCCCATATTCCTGAGATATATCTTATTGAAGATCAAATCAAACAAGTTATACTCAATTTTCTTGATAATGCTCAAGAGGCCATTCCGGATACTGGTGGAACTATAACTCTCTGTACAAAAGTGCAAAACAATATGTTAACCCTGAGCATAGCTGATTCCGGTAAGGGAATGGATCAAGAGACCTTAGCCAGAGTGTTTGAACCATTTGTCAGCAGTAAAGTAGACAGCGGAGGCATTGGGCTGGGAATGTCTATTTCATCGGAAATTATAGCTGCCCATGGTGGGGAGATAAAAGTTGAAAGCGAACCGGAACAAGGAACGATTTTTAATATATTACTTCCGATTGAAAAAAGTCAATCCGTTGCTTCAAGATGGGACGGTCTCATTAATAAACCTAACGAATACTAATAACTGATTTATCAAAATAGGTTGCCAGCATCACATAGAGTCTGTTGAATTATGAGCGTCCCAGTTAAAATACGTCAAAACCTGGACAGAAGATCTTAAGTCAACAGGGCTATAGATAGAAAAAGGAAGTAAGATGAAAGAACCCCATGCTATATCAGTGATTTTAGTTGATGATCATCACCTATTCAGGGAGAGCCTGAAGATGATGATCTCGGAATGGAGCGATATTAAAATTGTCGGAGAGGCAGGTGATGGTAAGAGATGCATGGAACTGTTCACCGAGCTTGATGATATAACGGTAGCCATACTGGATATTACCATGCAAGGGCCTGAAGGATTGATGTTAGCTGAAAAAATAAAAAAAATATCCCATTCTACTGAAATACTTATCCTCACCATGCATGACGACCGTGATTATATTTATCAAGCATTTAAAAATGGGAGTAGGGGCTATATTCTTAAGTCTGATTCGGCAGTGGAGTTACAAAAGGCCATCCGGACAGTTGCAGGTGGAAAAACTTATTTAAGCCCTGATATTGCTACTGATTTTATAGATGATCTTATCACTCGTATCGATATTAAGGCAAAAACTTTCAACCTTAGTTCCAGAGAGCAGGAGGTGTGTGGCAATTTAATACAGGGCGATTCCACGGAAAAAATAGCCCAGCAGCTGGAGATTAGCCCAAAGACTGTACGAGTTCATATTGCTAATGTAATGAAAAAATATCATTGTAAAACGCGTGCGGATTTGATTGTACGGCTAAGAGAGAAAGATCGTTAGTTTAGTTGTAAGTGGTCACAGGCACTTCAGATTTATACAGTTGCCCCTGCCCGCATAGAAGGGCTATAGCGAGCAGGGGCAACTGTATAAATCTGAAACACCTGTGAGTACTTACAGCTTTGCACTGTATTAGTATTAAATCAGCTGTTTAAGAACTCGGTGGCCAGGTACGTTTAGTTAGCTCCGCTCATAAATGAATCGTCTCAGGTAATATTTTGCTATAACAAAATAATTACGCATCAGGTTGATATGTGGTTGTTTAGTCGTGAAATTATATGAGCTTAGTCTTTGAGGCCTGCGGAAGATATACTCATTGGCTTTTAAAGTTATTCTGAAAGTTTTTTATTCAGATAACATAGAGAGCGGGGTTCAAAGGCCAGAGATAAACAGGCTCATTGATTATCACCTCTTTTTTTGAACGATTATCACCCAATCATCATTTTCATTCTTGCTCAAATCCAATACTTCGTGTCCTTCGCCTCGGAGGCTTTTGGGAACATTTACAGAAGCTGGATCGTGATCCAGAATAATTTTCAATACTTGGCCAGGGGATAAGGTTTCCATGGCTAATTTAGTCTTAACGAAAGTGTAAGGGCACACTTCACCTTTTATATTTAGTTCTTTATCAATATTTACCTGATCACTCATCTAATAAACTCCACTTTTGAAAATGTAGCTGGTCACTGGTACACCTATTTATATAGGTACCGCTACTTGCTATAGCCCATCTATGCGGGCGGGTAAACCACTTGAAGATGGGGGTGCCAGTGATCATTTACTTGAAATTGCTTGATAGGACCTGCACATTACTTTTTACCAATTTACCACAGTATCAACTTTAAAGAGTAGGTCAACCATTTCCTCATAGTTAACTTGTATTCCAGGACAATTTATCCCTCTTGCCAGTAAGTCGTCATGGCACACGTACAAATTATCCCAATTAGAAGGCGGGGTGTAGACTGCGTCCTGAACCAGGAGAATCCATATTTCATTTTTCCCGACTTGCTCTTGCCTCAATGCGGTATCATAGGCAAGACTGTCATCAGGGGATTTCACCATGTGTAAAATTTTCATTTAAATTCACTTTGAATTAAAGGCGTGGGAAAAAATAAATTATCCCTCATTTTGGAGCATGTTGTTTATTTTCCTGACTTGTTTGCTCTTATATTTATTAGGGTGTACTTAAACCCAGGCACCACAGATTTGTGCAAGTGCCTCTGCTCATTATAGCCTCTCTATGGGGCAGAGAGGCAACCGTATGAAAATGAGGTACCTGTGACCACTTATTTTGAGACAGCTGTTACGTATCCCTATTATGGGTCTGTTTTTTCATCTTGAAGATGATATAAAATAAGATTTACAAAACCGTAACATGTTGGCAATCAGCCAATATAGTGGCAATTTCCTCCCTACTTTTTAAAACGGTATCAAGTGTTGGTTGTAAATTTTTTCGGGCTTCAATGGACTTTTTGTCAACAATTATTTCCGCTCCAAAATCCTGTAAGGTCTGAAGGTGACGATTAATATCTTGAGCTCCGACAATTTCCGGCTGCAAAGTGCCGAGCAAATAGACACCGTCCTCCATCAAAACGACCCTCACTTTATTGTCGGAAAGTAAAAGCCCCACTGACATCCGGAGCCCCTCACCCACGACAATGTTATTAAAAGGAGCGCTTCGAATAAGAGTGGTAATAGTCTTCATAACATCCTTTTAATGGAGTGAAATAAGGCTATCGGCTTTTGAAGCCATAACCGACAGATCATATTGGCTACCAAAAGTAACACCTTCCCTCTCCTCAATTCCACGTTCAGCGGCGTTTGAAGCACAAAGGGTCACGTCAACTCCTTGCTGGATAAGAGCAAGGAATTTCGATTGCAGCACATGGTAGACCCCATTGCTCATAAGAAATATTTTGACCTGATGTCCTTTTGCAAGAGCCGCATGCGACAATTTGACAGCAGTATGGGTATTCTCGTTCTCCGGGCTACTGGTAAGTATAATGCAAAGTGTAGACATGAGACTAACGCTTGAACCGTATTTTTGAGTGATTTAAATATTAAAATTTCATCTGACAAAATGCTTCGTAATCGTCAAGTTCGGTAATGGTTGGATTATCACCGCAGACAGCACAGCTAGGATTACGATTTACTTTTATCTTACGAAAGTCCATCTCCAAGGCCTCATAATTCAACATCCGACCACATAGCAAATCACCTTGACCGATAATCAGCTTGAGAACCTCAGTAGCCTGTAGCAATCCAATAGTACCGGGTAATACACCAAGTACTCCGGCCTCCTGGCATGATGCGGTCATATCAGGCGGAGGTGGTTCACGATACAAACAACGATAGCAGGGGCCTTCGTGGGGGACAATGGTCATAACTTGTCCATTGAAACGAAAAACAGCACCACTGGATAATGGTTTGTTACTAAGTATACAGGCGTCGTTTATCAAATAACGAGTGGGAAAATTATCACTGCCGTCCACTACGATATCATATTTACTTATAATATCCATGATGTTGGCAGAAGAAGCACGCTCCAGGTGGGTAACAACTGTAACGTCGGTATTGAGTTTTTCTATGGTTTCCTTAGCGGATATTGCTTTTTCCTTACCTAAATCATCCATGCTGTGAATGATCTGACGCTGAAGATTACTCAGCTCCACAGTATCTTCGTCAATAATGCCGATGGTGCCGACACCTGCGGCCGCGAGGTAGTAGGCCACCGGTGCGCCAATCCCTCCGGCGCCGACTAACAACACCTTTGCATCATAGATTTTTTTCTGACCTATTCCTCCGACTTCCGGCAGAAGAATGTGTCTACTGTAACGTTTTATATGATCTTCCGTAAATTCAAACATTGCTTTCCCTTGACTCGTACCGACGGGATTGTTACCTAGCTACCTGGACCAATCTCACGATTCGGTGTGTTGGAGACTTTATTAGAATCAACCGCCAGCGATGGCGGGGATGATGTGTATGGAGTCGCCTTCTTTAACGGCGGTATCAATATCGTTTAACGAACGGATGTCTTCATCATTGAGATAAATATTGACATAGAGTCTCAAACTGCCATCGGTATCACAAATTCTTTCCTTCATACCAGGGTATTCGATTTCTAATTTATCAAATACTTCCCTGATGGTATCTGCTTCCACCACTACTTCTGCCGCACCATTGGTGAAGCTGCGCATGGGGGTAGGGATTCTTACCTTAATTGACATGTATTTCTCCTTTGTTATGGATCAACCCGAAATAAGTTGTTATTTTTTCTGTGAAAGATAATATGAAGTAAACTATTCGGAATGTTAAAGTGGTAAAACATTAAATCCGATGTAATCATATTTTTCGTTCCAATCAATTTACCACAATGTACTCAAGACACATGAAACCTTCAGCTAAAAAAAACGATATTTGGTTCGTATGCGCTAATTGCAGTCATAAAAGCCGTAAATGGCTGGGACGCTGTCCCAGTTGCCAGGAATGGGACTCCCTTTCCGAGCAAAAAATGTTTAGTAAGTCAAGATCTGGAAAACAGGTCGCCCAGATCAACACCCTTAGTTCTACAATCAGCGAAGAAGCCGAGAGAATTGTAACCGGCATGGGCGAACTGGATAGAGTTCTCGGAGGTGGTATCGTGC
>JAOTSI010000086.1 GCA_029865005.1 Desulfobulbaceae bacterium | reverse complement strand
AAATCATTATCCTCACCGCCGATGATAATCATCTTGGTGATGGCCTGTTTCTTTTGGGATATCAGGGCAATGAAAATATTGCTTTTGCCGATGGTGCCTATTCGTTTTAAATTGTTAATTTGGTTGAAGTTAGTTGATGAGGTGTGGCCTGCGATAATAAGATAATCATCGTTGATAACAGATATTCCAAAACCATAATCATTTTCAGTACCACCGAAAACAAATGAATGGTTGTATTGTTCGTTCCCACTAGGTGCTGTTTTCTTATTAATGTTTGTAAGGATAAAGAATGCAATTATCAGGATACATATAATGAATAAAGTGAATGGACGGTGAAGTCTTTTGATGATTTGGTTGGTCAATTTATTTTACCTGTAACTCTATGAGGCAGTTTTTTTGTACTCGACTGAGATTTGAATAAATATACTCAGTCTGAGACAACCTAGCAAATAATTTCAAAATTCAGTAAGTCTACACTAACACCACGCCTACGCACGACCAGTCAGGATTAACATAGGATTGTCAATAACTCACCAGCCTGCTTGCCCACATGGGCCGCACGGGTAAATGACTGCATTTAAGGATATAATCTCGACTGCAGTGGCCTGCGTAGCGGCGATCCTTGTGATCGCCCTTCTGTTATTAAGTACACGATTCGGTAAAATTACCGGTAGCCTTCCAAAAACTGACACTTATACAACATACCGGAGGAGAGCTGGCATAGTAGTCAGGCTAAATTAAGTAATATACTGGTATTGCAATGTAAAAAACATGTAGCCTATCTCGGACTGTAGGGGCACCCCTTGTGGGTGCCCGTCTTAATAGCCTAAAACTACAATAATTTATTTATTGATAACAGTGAATATATAAATAATAACTTTCTATTCATTTAATTAGCTCAGCGGGCACCCACAAGGGGTGCCCCTACAGCGCATAGCAAGATGCAAGTATATTTTATAATGCAATATCCTGATGTTGTAAAAAATAACCTGACAGTTATGGCGGAGGTGGCACCTAGGCACCCGAAGAGCTAGTTGAAAAGTTAGCTGTCAATCCAGTAAAACGTTTAAACTGACTGTAATATGTGTAAAAATTTAAAAGCAATAACGGGCTTGCGAATTATAGAAACCTAGGTTACTGTAACCGTGGTTGCTATAATGTTGGAGGTGACGATGAAATTTTATGACCGCAATCAGGAATTGCATCTTTTAAAACAGTTGAAGATGCAGACAACAGAAACGGCTCGAATGACGGTGCTTACTGGTCGGAGACGTGTCGGTAAGACAAAGCTAGCCTTGGAATTTGCTGGGGATCATAAACATCTTTATTTTTTTATTGCCAAAAAATCGGAAAAATTACTGTGTGAAGAGTTTCTTGCGGAAATAAAAACGAAATTTACAATCCCAGTTATTGGGAATGTTCGATTTTTTAAGGATATTTTCGCTCTGTTACTGGAGCTGGCTAAGACTGAGCAGTTTACTCTGATTCTGGACGAGTTTCAGGAATTTTACACGATTAATCCTGCAGTCTATTCGGAAATTCAACATTTATGGGATGTGAATAAGGAACAAACCCATCTAAATTTAATTTGCATCGGTTCTATTTACTCCCTAATCAATAAAATATTTCAAGATTCAAAAGAGCCCCTTTTTTACAGGAAGGAAAAAATGTGCTCATTGAGGAGTTTGGTAAAGAGTATGGCACATATTTTTCCATTCTTGAGCTGATTAGTCGTGGAAAAACAAGTCGTAATGAAATGGAATCCATAATGGAGAAGAATATTGGTGGTTACTTAAGCCGGCTTGAAGTTGATTATAATCTTATAGAAAGAATTAGACCAATTAATGCCAATCCAAAGGCTAGACAAGTTAAATACTTCCTCAGTGATCATTTTCTTAAGTTCTGGTTTCGTTTTATCCACCGCCACCAAAGTGCCTTAGAGATCGGCAATTACCACTATATCAGACAGCTTATCCTGCGAGATTTTCAAACATACTGTGGTCGTTTGCTCGAACAATTTTATCAAGATCTTTTCGCAGCAAGCGGTAAATATAATCGGATAGGATCATATTGGGAAAAAAAGAATTTAAATGAAATTGATCTGGTTGCCATTAATGATGTGGAGAAAATCATTGTTATGGCAGAAATAAAGTTGAACAAAGAACATATCAGTCTAGCTCTTTTGCAAAAAAAATCTATTAAACTTCTAGCTTCCTATTCAGGCTACAAACCCAAATTGCTTGCACTCGGCATAGAAGATATTCCACACTACGTAAATGCAGCTAGTTATTAGTTCTATATTACCTCGCACATCACGGAAACCGGTAGAGGGGAAAGCCTGATGTGGGCAAGGTCCTTCATTGTTAGGAGTATTAGGTTGTGTTTGGGGCGTATATTTAAAGGTTGTGAAATAGGCCGGATGACTGCGGTCGTCCCTGGTAAAAGGTATCATCTTTTCAATTAAAGCATGAGCACTGATGTATAAATTGTTCTGATTTTCAGTGGAATGGTAATCTGGCTCTTAGAGGTTATATGCATGAAAATTATCTTTGGTAATGGGTTTACCTGTAAAAGTGATACCGATATTTCTTTATGCTAGATCAATGAGTTCTCTAAGTCCATATTGTTTTCCAATATGGTATCTGGTCACAGGATCCTGAGGTTTATATATTTGTCTCGGCTCGCTTTAACCTATTTATGCGACTTGTGGCAACCGTATGAAGGTGAGGTGTCCGTGACCATTTATCCAAAATATGTTGGCTGTTATCCTCATTTTTCTAATTTCATTTTAGTTTCTATTGTTCTCGTATTAATTTTCAGTTACCATACTGGTTTCGTATATAATAAATGCAATGTTTCGTTGATTTTATAAGGTCGATTAGCAAATATTTGTTAGATTTCAGATGCCTTTATTTATTCAAACATTTGTCTCGTTATGTATCGATTATGTTCAATTTTATTATGGAAAATTAAAATTTTTACAAACCATAGTCAGAGAAAAATTATGTCTTGTAAACTCCAACTTCTCCATCTTTCAGATCTTCATATTCGTATGGATCAAGGATTTGATAGATCCCTTGTGCTTGATCCTCTTTTAGAACGTCTCGATAATGATTTCAAAAAGGGTTTCACGCCTGAGCTTGTGTTGGTAACCGGTGATATTGCATTCTCTGGCTTGCAAGCTGAGTACGAGGAAGCAAAGAAGTTTTTGACCGACCTTTTAGAAACGCTTAAACTTCCTGAAAAGAGACTTCTATACGGTTATTGATACATGATTTCCTCCTGACATGGGGATGCTACCATAAGTAGCGATTCCACAAGCAGCTCCATAGATCGTTCTTGCTTGCCTCTTGTTTCTAGCTGGGTAGGGTGCATTTTATGCACCGTTTTCGAACCTTATGGATAAACGAAAATGAGAGATAATGGTGCGTACGGGGCCCGGCCTTTTTAATGGTGCGTAAAACGCACCCTACGCACGTCCGCAGCATTTCGGTATATATGACTAAATAATAAACGTACTAAACTTAAAAATATTGTGATATTATTCAACGGTTTCGCATTGATTTAATATAATATTTTCAAAATTTTAAGTCTTAGCCTGTCGGCTATGTTGTTGACCCCACTGGCCTGTATAAGGCGGTAACCGGGTGTTGCGTGGCGACAGTTGGATTTACAACGGTAGGACCGTTCGTTCCGCCTACCGCCGCTTCTCCTCTCCTGCTAACCGTAGCTCTTACTACGGCTTTTGTCTTGCTTGAGGTCAATAAAGCAAGAAAAGCAAGCAGGGGCGCGGTGGGGTAGACAAGTAGAATAGCAATTAAGGAGCCGGAACGACAAGCGGAGCTAAAGCGGATTTTGCCGTAACCAGCGTGTTCGTTCAAAAATATTGCATATAGTGATACAATTTTAAATCACCTTTCTTTCTCTCGTACCAATTACTCTAAGTTATACGAAATAATATAATACAAAATCATATCGTTATGTTTATTATTGCTATTAATCATCAATGATGAGATAATTTTTTTAATTTCCAAATCGAAAAGTAGTAAATAGCTCGTACTTTTGCCATGCTGGGACCGGCATTTCCTAAATATTTTAAAAATGAGTGTTTTGTTTACCCGCTATTTGCGCGAACCTCTTACACCCATAAAAACCCGGTAGGTTCGCGATCCGCCACTGTTGGTGGTTGTAGCCTGAAAATAGTGATATTCACCTACACCATTAACCTCTTAAAATAGGGGTTCGCGCAAACCTGCTTTTTTGTCTTGTTATATTATGTTACTATGGCCCGACAGTCGCCCCCTTGTACGGGGGCGTGGATTGAAACTTGCTGCTTTGTTAGAGGTGTTACAGTTTGTTATTGTCGCCCCCTTGTACGGGGGCGTGGATTGAAACTTTTCGGTTATTAAATCTACTGCTAAATCAAAAGTGTCGCCCCCTTGTACGGGGGCGTGGATTGAAACTAGAGAGACGTTATATTCCAACTTAGTGAAGGAGTCGCCCCCTTGTACGGGGGCGTGGATTGAAACGGTGCTGTCTCCGTCCTCCAAAGCAAACTTCCCCGGGTCGCCCCCTTGTACGGGGGCGTGGATTGAAACCTGACTTGTTTGCGACCGAATGCTTATCACACTTGTCGCCCCCTTGTACGGGGGCGTGGATTGAAACTTGTCAACTACTTGACCGTTAAGAGCACTTGCCGGTCGCCCCCTTGTACGGGGGCGTGGATTGAAACAAGCCTGACCTCGTTTCGGCTGGCTCAGAAAAAGTCGCCCCCTTGTACGGGGGCGTGGATTGAAACGATCCAGAGACCGAGGAAAAAGTAAAGAACTTTGTCGCCCCCTTGTACGGGGGCGTGGATTGAAACATGCTCCAATACTACCACCCATAAAACATATTGGTCGCCCCCTTGTACGGGGGCGTGGATTGAAACAATTATGCTCAATAAATTGGCGTAAGTCCCTTGCGTCGCCCCCTTGTACGGGGGCGTGGATTGAAACACCGTATCATACGACCTACAATACCGGGTTTTGGGTCGCCCCCTTGTACGGGGGCGTGGATTGAAACCCCTGGATAGCAGGCGATTGACGTTAGACCGCCCGTCGCCCCCTTGTACGGGGGCGTGGATTGAAACCTCTTCACACGCTTTGATTGTCCTAAGTAAAAAGCGTCGCCCCCTTGTACGGGGGCGTGGATTGAAACATGCGCGCCTTTGATAGCATAACTGACCACATGGCGTCGCCCCCTTGTACGGGGGCGTGGATTGAAACAGCCGTAGTCCAGTTGCAAAACCATTGCAACCAAGGTCGCCCCCTTGTACGGGGGCGTGGATTGAAACCCAACACCACTTCTTCGGCCTCTACTCCTTTCATGCGTCGCCCCCTTGTACGGGGGCGTGGATTGAAACTACTCCATGGATACCTGATCCGCCAGCACCTGTTGGTCGCCCCCTTGTACGGGGGCGTGGATTGAAACGAGTTTACAAAAAAAAATAACCAAACTTTTATAAAGTCGCCCCCTTGTACGGGGGCGTGGATTGAAACTGTTTCCTTGCCTTCCAGGAGCAGACCCCCAATCGTCGCCCCCTTGTACGGGGGCGTGGATTGAAACAAAGCCGTATTGGGCTATGGGTATATCCATTATAGTCGCCCCCTTGTACGGGGGCGTGGATTGAAACCAGAAGAACAAGCTAAAAGGCATAGAGAAAGATTTGTCGCCCCCTCGTACGGGGGCGTGGATTGAAACTAATTCTAAGTTAGCCCGTAGCCTTAATTTCTCCTGTCGTTCCCATCCAATAACCGTCTGGCTAAGCAGAGCAATTAATTAATATACCTAATAACTTTGAACAATAGCAATTGAAGAAGAAGGGCGATCACAAGGGTCGCCCCTATGCACGCCCGCAGCATTTCGGTATATAAGGCTCAGTGATTAACGCACTTAACTTATAAACATTATGGTGTTTGTCTACGCTTTACCTTAATCTGATATAATATTTCAGGATATTTTCAAACTGTTAAGTTCTGGCCTGACGGTTATGGCCCCCAGCATCCCCCAATACAAGAACCAGATGGAAAGAATAACAATAATGAATACATTTGAATGCCATCCTTACCTACCACTTTTTACCCAAAAAGAAATTACCCTCAAGCCCAATCAATCACAGTGAGAGTGATTATTATAACTAATTGATTCATTTAAAAAAAGATTGATTAGTTGGGGTCGTGCGACTATCCTGCATATAATCGAAATTCAAGTAGGTAATTTAACGGTATGATAAGTAATCAGTATTACGCCCATACTCTTGATGAGCAATCGGAAGAGCTGTGGCAAAAGTTGGTTGATCATCTGGAAAATACAGCTCAATTGGCATCAGGTTTTGCCGAGCCTTTTGGGGGAGCTGACTTGGCTCGCTATGCCGGACTGTGGCACGACTTGGGGAAGTATAGTCAAGGGTTCCAAAATAGATTGCGTGGTGGTCCGAAGGTGGACCATGCCACTGCTGGTGCGCAGTATGCTGCAACGACTTTTCCTCTCCCGGTTCCATTTGGTCAAATACTAGCCTATCTTATTGCAGGTCACCATGCCGGGTTACCCGATTCGGACGGTAGCTCACAATCTTGCCTCTGTAAGCGGTTGACCAAACAGGTTGCCGCCATTGAAAATGTACCACCGGAAATTCTTGCGGCATCTCTTCCGGCAATGGGTAATTTTAAACAATCTTCTCAGCTAGGGTTCCAAGTCTCTCTTTACATCCGTATGCTCTATTCCTGTTTGGTGGATGGTGATTTTCTTGATACGGAACAATTCATTCAGCCCACAAAAAGCGAGGCCAGGCAAGGATATCCCTCTATCAATACATTGGATAAAAGGTTGCAAAATTATCTTGATGGATCCGGTTTTCTGACCTCCCAGCCTGCAGGTTCTATTAATCAACGTCGTTGCGCTATTCTATCCCAGTGTATGGCAGCAGCTGAGAATACCCCCTCTCTCTTCTCCCTCACTGTGCCCACTGGCGGCGGTAAAACCATTTCTTCTTTGGCCTTTGCCTTGAAACATGCCCGCCTACACGGTTTACGACGAATTATTTATGTTATCCCTTACACTTCCATTATTGAACAAAACGCTGCAGTGTTTCGCGAAATTCTTGGTGATAATGCGGTGGTGGAGCATCATTCCAACTATGATTATAAGGAAGAGGAGGTGGATGAGGACGATTATCGGGCCAAACTAGCGACAGAAAATTGGGATGCCCCCCTCATCGTGACCACTAATGTGCGCTTTTTCGAATCCCTTTTTGCCAACCGTTCTTCCAAATGCAGGCGTCTCCATAATATCGTGAATTCTGTGGTTATTCTCGATGAAGCTCAGATGCTGCCGCCACCCTATCTCTATCCCTGTATAGAGGCCCTTCGTGAGCTTACTCTCAACTACAGGGTTAGTGTGGTCTTGTGTACGGCCACCCAGCCCGCCTTAACTGCAAGTCCAGCATTTCCAAAGGGCTTGCAGGCAGCTCAAGAGATTGTTGCCGATCCCGCTGGCCTAGCCCAGCAGTTTAAGCGGGTAAAGGTCTCTTCGTTGGACGATATATCTGATGATCAATTAGCAGAGCGGCTTGCAAAACATGAACAAGTGCTTTGTATCGTAAATACTCGACGACATAGTCGAGAGCTTTTTGAAAAAGTACAAGAACACCATGGTGCCGTCTATCATCTCAGTGCTCTCATGTGTCCGGAGCATCGTACAAAACGGTTGGCAGAGATAAAGAAAATACTTGTGCAAGGCCAACCCTGTTGTCTCATTGCCACCCAGCTGATCGAGGCCGGAGTGGACATTTCCTTTCCTGTTGTATATCGGGCCGTGGCCGGGCTGGATTCCATAGCCCAGGCCGCAGGGCGTTGTAATCGTAACGGTGAACTCTCTGGCCTTGGAGATGTCTTTGTTTTTCGACCTCAAAAAGGTGTGCCGCCGGGTCATTTTAGACAGACAGCCGATATCGGAGCCGGAGTGTTGCAACGGTTTGCGGACCAACCCCTATCGCCTCTTGCGGTGGAAGAATATTTCAAAGAGCTATTCTGGTCTAAAGGGGATGGTCTCGATGAAAAGAATATCCTGGAAGATTTAAACGCCGAGGCTAGTGACATTAAATTTCCATTCAAACAGATTGCAGATCGTTTCCAGTTTATTGAAAACGAGCAAGCCTCCATTATTGTCAAATGGGGGAAGGGGGTTGGTTTGATAGAAGATTTCAGATATACCGAGTTTCCCCATTCCAAAGTCCGTAAATTACAGAGATATACCGTGCAGGTACCCAAGAAAATAATGGCCTCTCTGTTGGCAGCAGGCAGTATCGAGCTCTTGCACCATCGTTATTATGTTTTGTGCAATATCGATATCTATCAAGATGATGTGGGGTTGTGTACCGATGACCCCTATTTCTATGAAGCTGAAACTTTGATTTGGTGATTTTACAACCTATTTATAACTAGGAGGGAAATGGATGGCCCATGGCGTACAAATGAGGGTGTGGGGCGATTACGGCTGCTTTTCTCGGCCAGAAATGAAAGCGGAAAGGGTTAGTTACGATGTTTTGACTCCCTCTGCGGCTAGGGGAATTTTAGAGGCTATTTATTGGAAACCCGCCATAGGTTGGATAGTAACCCGTATTCATGTCTTAAAACCTATCCGTTTTGAGAATATTCGGCGCAATGAATTGGGTAGCAAGCTTGGAGCGGGCACAGTGAAAAAGGCCATGAAGGACGGGACTTCGCCGGTTCGAATATTTATTGAGGAAAATAGGCAGCAACGCGCAGCCCTAGTGTTGCGAGATGTCGAATATATCATTGAAGCTCGTTTTGAAATACGTGACCCAAATGATGATAATCCCGGTAAACATCTGGATATGTTTAATCGTCGTGTACGCAAGGGGCAATGTTTTCATCGTCCGTATCTGGGGTGTCGTGAGTTTGCGGCCCATTTTGCGCCGGTGGAGGGTGAATTACCGGACTCACCCCTGAGTGGTTCCATGGATTTGGGCTATATGCTCCATGATATTGATTTCAAAAATAATATGAATCCTCGTTTCTTTCGGGCTGAAATGGTGGATGGGGTGATAAATGTGCCGAAATGGGACAGCCAGGGGGTGGTTTCATGATTCTGCAAGCACTCAATAGCTATTATCGGAGATTGTTGAAAGATCCGGAAGTAAACATAGCGCCGCCCGGCTTTAGCGCCCAAAAGGTATATTTTGAATTAATTATCAATGGTGCCGGTAAGTTGGTTGGTTCGCCACGTAATATTTGTGAGCGTAAGGGTAAGCGGTTGATTCCACGGTCTTTGATTGTGCCGGAGGCGAAAATCCGACCAGGTAAGCAGTTATTATCTAATTTTATGTGTGACAACACTGGATATGTGTTGGGTGCAGATGAGAAGGGCAAGCCGGAACGTTCTTTGGAACAGTTTGAGGCTTTTCGGGATTTGCATCATCATATAGGCGACTCTATAGATGATCATGGAATGCGGGCCCTGCTCGCCTTCCTTGATGGTTGGCGGGTGGAATCAGCCACCGAACTTGAGCATTGGGAGGAAATGGTCGGGAAGAATTTGGTTTTTCGCTTGGAAGGGGAGCAGTCCTATATCCACGACGGGGCTGCTGTGCAGAGTGCTTGGCTCAAGCATATGCAAGCTGATGTCAAGAGCGAGAATATGATGTGTCTGGTCAGTGGCGAGGACGGGCCGGTGGCTCGTCTGCACCCCAAGATCAAAGGGGTGCTCGGTGCACAAACAGCAGGTGCCTCCTTGGTATCATTTAATCTTGATGCGTTTTGTTCCTATAATAAAGACCAAAGTTATAACGCCCCGGTGAACGAAGGGGTGGCCTTTGGTTATGGTACCGCCCTAAACTATCTCCTGGCCGGTTCTTCTCGGCAGCGGATCATTATCGGTGATGCCTCAACGGTATTTTGGACTGAAAAACCCTCCCCGGTGGAGTTCCTCCCCGCTTTTATGTTCGCAGGCAATATTGAAACAAAGGATGATGATAAGGCAGAAGATTCGGCCTTGAAGGCCCAACTTCACCGTTTTCTCCATGCGGCCAGAAAAGGAGAGGAATTACCGGATATTGATGGGGATGTTAAGTTCTATATACTTGGCCTGGCACCAAATGCAGCTCGGGTGGCGGTGCGATTTTGGCATGTTGACACGGTTAGTGGTTTTAAACAGCGGGTTGGTGAGCATTTCCGGGACTTGGCCATTGAGCGAACCTATGAAAAAGATTCTGAGTATCCGCCCCTCTGGCTTTTACTCAAAGAGTGCGCGGTACAGGGGGATTCAAAAAATATACCGCCGGTTTTAAATGGTCAACTCATGCGGGCTGTTTTTACCGGGGCGCTTTATCCGGCCACTCTCTTAAATAGAGTGCTTGGCAGAATTAACGCTGATCAAAAAATAAATTATATCCGGGCCGCCATTATTAAGGCGTGCCTGGTGCGTAATTTTCGTAAGTCACAACGAACAATCATGGAGGTGGGGATGTCACTTAACACGGAAACAACCAACGGTGCTTACCGGCAGGGAAGGCTTTTTGCGGTTCTGGAGCGCATCCAGGAGCGTGCTTTGCCTGAAATCAACGCAAACATACGTGTTCGGTTTTACGGGGCAGTCTCAGCAACGCCAAAAACAGTGTTTCCGCAATTGATGCGGTTGAAAAATCACCACGTTGCTAAGCTTGAGAACCGGGGAGAAGCCACCAACTATGAAAAACTCATTGGTGATATTATGGATGGGTTGGAGGTGGATAAAGGTGGTTTTTCCGCCCACCTCAATATGGAAGGGCAGGGTTTGTTCGCGTTGGGATATTATCATCAACGTCAAAGTTTTTTTAAGAAAAAAGAAAATAAAGGAGAGTAATCATGGGTGAGCCATTGAAAAATCGTTATGAGTTCGTCTACCTCTTTGAGGTGGAAAACGGCAACCCCAACGGCGATCCGGATGCTGGAAATTTGCCGCGCTTGGACCCGGAGACTAATCATGGTCTGGTTACCGATGTGTGCTTAAAGCGCAAAGTTCGTAACTATGTCCAGCTAGCGGAGCCTGAGACCACCGGTTATGAAATCTATGTGCGGGAAAAGGCAGTGCTTAATGCCCAAAACTTTCGGGCCTACGAGAATTATCCGGATATTAAACCCATCTCTAGGAAATTACCTAAAAAAGAGGAAGAAGCCCGTCAAATTACCGGTTGGATGTGTCATAATTTTTTCGATGTCCGTACTTTTGGTGCGGTTATGACCACCGAGGTTAATTGTGGTCAGGTCAGGGGTCCGGTGCAATTTAATTTCGCCCGTTCCATTGAGCCGGTTATGCCCATGGATGTCACCATAACCCGCATGGCGGTTACCACTGAAAAAGAAGCGGAGAAACAAAGCGGTGATAATCGTACCATGGGGCGCAAAGCCATCGTACCTTATGGATTGTATCGTGCAGAAGGGTATGTGTCTGCATGTTTGGCCGATAAAACTGGGTTTTCGGACACAGATTTAGATCTTTTGTGGAACGCTTTGGTGAATATGTTTGACCATGATCATTCTGCAGCGCGAGGCAAAATGAATGCCCGTAACTTAATCATCTTCAAACATGACTCCAAGTTGGGTAACGCCCCGGCCCATAAACTTTTTGATCTGGTCCAGGTGGAGAGAAGCAAAGAGAGTGAGGGACCGGCAAGAAGTTATTCCGACTATCAGGTAACCATAAATCGTGACGCCATACCAAGCGGGGTTGAACTTGAGGAAAGGTTATAAATTATTGGTATATTGAGGTATGATAGATAAATCTTGGTTAATCCTTTTCCTTTATCTTTAGTGGCACTCAGGCGCTCCACTGGGACGGGCACTGGGTTAATGTCGTGAATCTTTGAAGGGAACCGTACGTGAAATAGCCAGTGGCGGGCACCCACAAGGGGTGCCCCTACAGCTCCGTGCCAGTTTTGAAGTATGGTTGAACGAACACGACCTTGCTTTAGCAAGTTGACATTTATAGTGGAAGGCTTCCAGCTTTTATGAACCTGTAGGGGCCATTGCCGTCAGGCTAAGGGGGGGCAATTAGCCGATTTTATATAGTTATTAATACATGATCTCCTCCTGACATGGGGATGCTACCATAAGTAGCGATTCCACAAGCAGCTCCATAGATCGTTCTTGCTTGCCTCTTGTTTAAAGCTGGGTAGGGTGCATTTTATGCACCGTTTTCGAACCTTATGGATAAAC
>JAOTSI010000085.1 GCA_029865005.1 Desulfobulbaceae bacterium | reverse complement strand
AATCAAATCCCCACCTATGATAAGACTTATATCTACATGGATAGCACCGCTCGTTGGCGAATCACCGATGCCCTCCTTTTTATGCGTTCGGTTGGTGACATCAACAGAGCTCAGAGCATGCTGGATGATATCATCAACGGTGCATTACGAGATATCGTTAACAAAAACAACTTAATCGAGGTAATCCGAAGCTCTGATTGGTCTCCGGAATATATGATTTCCCGACCAGAGGACAAAAATCAGCCAGGTCGTCCTGAATTTGGTCGAGATAAAATATCCGAGATGGTTCTTGAAGCCGCCTCCAAGCTCACCCCACGCTACGGAATTGAACTCATGGACGTGATGTTCAAACGAGTTAACTATATCGAATCGGTACGCCAAAGAATTTATCAACGAATGATTTCCGAACGAAAGAGAATTGCGGCTGAAAAACGATCCCTTGGCGAAGGTAGTAAAGCAGAAATTCTCGGTGATGTTGATAAGGAACTTAAGGAAATTACCTCCACCGCCAAACGTAAAGCAACGGAGATAAAAGGAACGGCGGATGCTAAAGCGTCCAAGATATATGCCGAAGCCTACAGCAAACATCCTGAGTTCTACAGCTTCCTTAAAAGCTTGGAAAGTTATCGGGACATTCTGGGAGATAATACTTCCCTTATTTTATCTTCAGACACGGAACTATTCCAATATCTGCAATCTCAGAAAAGACAATAGCTACCTAAATTACGGCTAGTATCCTGAAAAAAGGGTGGGAAGGGAAAACCATAACCTTCCACCCTTTTAAATTCGAACCCGATAAACATCCTCCTTCCTAAGAATATTCCTAAACTGCCTCTCACCCATATATTCAAAGTTGTACTTCTCTTTGAGTATTTCATGAGTTCCACTGGAAACATGGATTTCACTCGGTGGACATTCAGATTCAATACGAGCAGCCAAATTCACGCCATTACCTAGTACCGTGTAATCATAAAATTCATCGGAACCGATACTCCCCACCACTACCTCGTCCGTATTAATCCCTATCCCCATTGCAATATCCACATCAAATCTTCTCAACCAATCCTTACGTAGATTGACCATAACTCGCTGCATTTCAATCGCCGTCTTTAAAGCGTAATCTGCATGTTCTCCGATGGGAATTGGAAAGCCGAAAACCACCATAATGCCATCTCCGATCAGCTTATCAACAGTACCCCGGTTATCTCTAGCCACCCTTATCATTGCAGTAAAATACTCCCGTAAGATGGTAGTAATCAATTCAGCAGATTTAGCCTCACAAATCAAAGAGAAGTTGCGCAGGTCGGCGAAAAGAATGGTTACGACTTTCTTCGTGCCGTTTTGACTTATCAACTCTGGATTATTTAACAGCATCTCAACCACGCTTGGTTCCAAAAAGTGGCTAAAAGCTGATTTGATCAAGGATTTCTCTTCTTCCAAGAACCTAGAACCCCACCCCATTACCCTGATCATAGAGACCACAGCACCCACGGCAGGCGCGGTAAATGGCAAGACGACATGAAACATTGTGAAGAAAAGAACCATGATTAAGGAATAGAGGATCCAAGTAAGAATGGCGCACATGATTCCCGCCTGATTCCCCCAATACAAAATGACAATACCTGGAAGTAAGGTATGAAAAAGAATTATGATGAACTCGTAGTAAATAAGGAGACGACTTAAAGCCTCTGTGGACTCCATACCAAATACGACAGCATCAGATTTTACAAAGAAATCCATTGCCTGAAAAGAACACAGAGTCACACCAACCAATATGGAAACAAGAAAAAAGGCCCTTATTATAAATTTATGCCCATCTACTTTCATGTACAATATCCGTGTTATTTGCTACCGATAGACCGTAAATGGTCACAGACCCCTATCTTAACGCGCTTGCCTCTGGCCCGCATAGCTGAGCCTAGCAAGCAAAACAGCAACTGGATTAACCTGAACGCCTACACCAGCATATAAATGCTTGTCAAATAATGCCAATAGAGTGCAACCCCTACATCCGATTTCTTTTATCCCCTCCAGATATAACGCCTTATAATTAAGGCTCATCACAACCAACCTAAAATGATCCACCAAAGGTAATTCATAGGTAACAAGATAAAAATTGTGATTGCAGCTAACAACAGACATAACTTAAGAGCCGACTTAAGGGACTCACCTGCCAGCTGCATTCCCACCACCAAAGGTGGAGCCTGATATGGGAATATCACGGTTGAAAAACCAAGAACCTGACTCATTAAAATAGTCTTTATACTTAGCCCAGATACTTGAGCCATATCCCCGGCCAAAGGGGTAAGTACGGCTGGAGCTCCAGGAACGGTGGTCGCCACCCCCGTCAAAGTTGAAGTGATTGCCAGGGAAAGGTAATTAATAAATGAATGCCCTTGGCTCAGAGGTAAAATTGTAGTCAAACCTTTAGCTAGCAAACTACCCAAGCCGGTATGGGAAACCAATGCACCTAGACCCAAAACACCAGCCACGAAGAATAGAGAACCGTAGTTAATTTTTTCATTGAACTGTTTTCCAGTTACCAGCCCACGTTTAGGAATCAAAATAAGGACACAAGCAGCTAGGGCCACCCAGGCCGGTGAAATATGATGGGCAAAATCGGTCATCCAAAGAGCCAGCAACAGCAAAAGAATTGCAGTAAGCTTTTTTTCATCAACGGAAAATGGTTTTGATTGCTCTACTGAATCCAATTCTATTCTCACCTCATCGGGAAAAAGTTTGGCTGCAAGGTAGGCGATACATGCCGCTTTAGCCAAACCCAGAATCGGAAAATGAAGCAGTAAATACTCCCCATACATTGGAGAAATCTGGTAGATAGTCTCAGCTGTGCCGGCCATGACCATATTGGGAACGTTAGATGGAAGGATGGCAAAGGCTGGCACACTGGACCCGAAAGTAGCGGCGAGCACCACTGCTTTCCTCCCATTAGAACCTGCTTTAAACCCAAAACGATCAGCAAGAGCCAAAGCGATGGGAATGAGCAACACAATACGACCCATGGCTGAAGGCATAATAAAACCAAGCAGCACCCCGAAAATAGTCACTCCACCTATAATGGATCCATATTCCTTACCGACCAGAAGAGATGCAACTTTGCGGGCGATACGCTCTCCGAGCCCAGTACTCTTTATAGCCACTCCGAGAATCAAACCACTAAAAATCAGCCAAAGAGCCGCCGAAGAAAAACCGGAAAACACTACCGATACCGGAACAATCTTAAACAAGGTACACAAAACGAATAATATAAAAGCAGGGAGATAAGGAGGCATAATCGAAGTTGCCCAACAGCCGATAACAAAAATGGTAAGTGCGGCGGCTCTTGCCTGTACAGGAGAAAATCCATTGGGAGGAAATATAATAATCATCACACTAGCAGCCAAAGCAACCAGCATAGCTCCTCTCGAGATGGTAAGAGCCTCCTTAATCTTCCGCAATTTGTTTTTTAGCCAACCGAGAAACATATATTTGAGACGGGATTCGCAAACACCCGGCAAAAAGGGAACAACCACGGCGCACAACAACATAAACCCGATCAATAAATCGGTATATAATTTCAAGGAAGAATAATTAACAGAACTGTTATAGATGGTAAGACTAGCATTAATATCTGCGGTAGACGGATAAAAGGCACTATTATTAAAACCGGCAAGCCCCAACAAAGCAAGACCGAATAGGAATGTTCCAGCTCCAGCAAGCCACACCCCATATCGAACTTTTGTCTTACTAGTCAGCGCAACTGAACCACCAAACAAAATCAGAGCCGAAAGAAGGGCCAAAAAAAGACCAGGCTCCCGGTTCATACTCAATACGTTTTTCCATAACAGCAGGGAGACCTCGCCATCATCAAAAACAGTATATCCCTCCGTCCCAAGCAGATAACAGAGGAAAAGTCCCAACAAAGCACCGGCCTTTTTTGCATCCGCACCTATAATAATGCGCAACTTACCGGCAAGGTCGGGATGATCTTTTACCGCCCCAAAAGCCAGAAAATACATAGCCCCTAGAAGTTTAGCGTTAAAAAGCAGAAAAAGAGCCAAAGATATATTTAATAAAGAAAAAATCTGTTCAAAGCCACCCAATCTTCCAGTCCATTCCACCACTCCGGATTCATGAATCAAAAAAGATGCCCCGCTAAAAAAAGATCCAAACAGCACGCCTAGAAGTATAATTCCCAACATGCCGTTTAACCACATCAGGTTTTCATATAATTTATCATCCAACAATTTATATAGTTTCTTACGTGATTCAAAGAGAATAATTTGATAAAGAAAGGAGAAAAAAAATACAAACCAAAAATGTCGAGCCCCACCGAAACTAACCTCACAAAAACGAGGGAAGAGCAAAAATAAAATTCCGACAAAAAGAACAAGAGTTATAAATACCACTCCTCGACCACGATCAAGTATACAGAGAAAAAATAATTTTTCCTCCTTGGTCCAACCCGACTGACGAAGAAGTATCTGTCCCCCATGAAAAACTGTGGAAAGCAGCAAGACAGAACCGAACAGCACGGTAATCAACCACCAAAACTCCTGGAGCTGAACCATGGTTGTGTTATTAAGCCAATTGATAAGCATTTAATTACCCTGAATTTTCTTTACAATCTCTATTATTTTAATCCGTACTGCCTCATTGGCCACGGTTGATATCATTATTTAAAATCCAGATACGATCTTCTGGGTTTTTCCCGCCTATAATACAAAGCAAGCCTCATCTAATCAAATATTACTTAAAAATCTTTCCGGTACCTGGTCAAGGCTTTAGAAATAGGTGATTTAATATACTTCGCCATAGTAAGTGATCACAGGTGCCTCAGATTTATGCAGTGGCCTCTGCTCGCTATAGCCCATCTATGAGAGCAAAGGCCACCGCATGAAGATGGGGTGCCTGTGTGGCCACTTACCTTTCCATTAATCCTTATCAGCGCCCCCATGCCATCTATTAGTCTGCTGGATGCAATGGGATGGAAATTTATACCCATCTTCAACAAATAGCTCCAAACAGGCATCAACCGGATCCGGGTCATATAATCGCCCCCGATTTAGACGTATTTCATCTAGCCCACATGGAATCCCCAAGGCGGGACGATATGGCCGATGGGAAGAAAGAGCTTCCATAACATCTGCCACCGCTAGAATCTTAGCCTTAACGTGAATTTCTCGGTTTTTAAGCCCCCGAGGATAACCGGAACCATCAATTCGTTCATGGTGCTGAAGAACGATATCGGCAAGAGGCCAAGGAAAACTGATACCTTTTAGTATATTACTCCCTATTTCTGGATGAGGCTTAATAATGGCAAACTCAGCATCTGATAATTCTCCTGGGTGACACAAAATACCAGTTGGTACCCGTATTTTTCCGATATCATGCAGTAAACCAGCCATACACACACCCTCTACCTGCTCCTTAGACATCCCCAATTTACGTGCAATTGCGGCAGCCAGATCGGCTACCCGTCTTTGATGCCCCGAGGTATAAGGGTCACGCATTTCTACTGTTAAAGCGATGGCCTCAATAGCGCTGTGCATGGATTTTCCCAACTCTTGAGTTCGCTCCTCCACCCGTTGTTCAAGCTCGTCATTGGCCTTTTGCAAGGCCTGCTCAGTTAATTTGCGAGCAGTCACATCATGAAGCATAAGAAAAAAACCTAAGAGGTTCTGTTCTTTATCCACGATCCCCGAAGCCCTGGCGCTAATATAAAAGGTGATACCGTCAACATCTCGTTGAATGACAAAAGAGATCCGTTCCCCTTTCTTTATAGAAGCAAGTACATCATGAAGCTTACCAAGCTTGGCCTGACTATCGCCGTGCATCTCTCTGATATCTTGGTTGAGCACTTCCGACTCTTGCATCAAAAGAATCTTTTCCGCACCTGAATTGAAATAAGTAACTTTATAATCGAGATCAACGGCTATTATTCCGTAATCAATGGAAGACTGGAGAATATTATCGAGATAAATCGTTTTTTTGGCAAGATCAAGTTCAGTATCGCGAATTTGAATGGACTGTTCCTTAATCTTTTTATTCAGGGTCTGAATATACTTACCTTCCAACCCCTTAACAATATCGGACTGGGTGGCTATCCCCACCAGATCCCCATTATCATCAACCACTATAACCCGACGCAGCTTTTTAGACTTCATCAGATCAATAACATCCGGCAATGTTGCATCTGCTAACACTGATTGAATAGAGGTTGACATTACCTCCTCCACATTGACCTGTGAAAGATCAGGATAATCCATCATCAACCCAGAGACATCCCGCTCTGTTATGATACCCAAGGGGCTTTTCCGGTTAGCGATCACGATACAACTCATTGCCTTTTCGGCCATGCGTCCAAGAGCCTTTTTAACGCTGGACTTTGGGGAAACCACCGCTACCTCCCTGGTCATAACCGCCCCCACCCGTTTCATATCCACAAACGACTCATAGGATACATGCTGAACCAGATCGGAAAAAGTCAACACCCCTCTCAACTCTCCCTCCGTACTCAAAACCACCAGATGGCGCAACTCGTTCACCGAAAGGATGGAGTAGGCTTCAAACAAGCTCATATCAGAAGTCACAGTGATAATAGGGGAAGTCATTATATCAGAGACCTTTTGTTTTCCAGACTCCTTCGTTTTATCCGCCACCACCTTGACCAAATTTCGTTCGGTCACTATACCAACTGGAGAAAAGCCTTTCATCACAACAACGCAGCTGATCTTTCCGTCACGCATCACTTCCAGGGCATCATGAATAAAAGAACCAGATGATACCGTGACTACTTTATCAGCTATAATATCGGAAAGACTATAATGCTCCATGGGGTTACCGTCGGTTGAAATATGAAACAAGGAAAATATAACAACTCACAAAAAAAATGGGTTGGTCACCTACCCAAATAGGCTATCTTCAACTTAGCATAATAACACGAAATAACAATACAAATAATCAATATCAAATAATTAACCGCTTCTTGCCCAAATTCATTACCAAGGAATCAATAGTAGCAAATCATTATACCAAAGATATACAAACTTCTTGCCCTCAAGATCTCTATTTATCGTTAAGGAAAGTAATAAATAACCCAAAAATTTGAATTTTTACTTACCTACCCCGATGTTTTATCCGTCAATACGGAATAACTTACGGATAATTATTGAAATGCTGAAACAAATTGATGGTGAGATAATAAGTCGAGGACATTTTCAAATAGCACTTCAGTGAACTGGATAATGATTTTATAAGTATCTGACCAAGGAGATAGCTTTCTGATTCAGTACACTTTACCTGACACCAGGGCCTATAATTAAGTCGAAATGAAGTATTTTTAGCTAACCTACCCCATTCCCCTACTTGGCTGACTCAAGGTGATTTTTTCTTTTGCGAAACGTTGAATCTACCAGGAAGCTGTAAGGGCAGCCCCCATAGCCGATATGACTAATTTTTACAACATCAAGATATTGCAATGCAAAATGAACTTACTTTTTTGCTGTGCGCTGTAGGGGCAACCCTTGTGGGTGCCCGCTGAGCTAATTGAAAGAATAGAATATTATTACTTTTACACTAACCGTTATTTACAAATAAATATTAGCAACTTAAGCCGATTAAGACAGGCACCCAAAAGGGGTGCCCCTACAATCCGAGATAGACTACAAGTATATTTTACAATGCAATACCTTTGCATTATCCGAATTAGCCTCACGGTTATGGGAGCAGCCCTTATAAAGTACATGTCAACAAGATTGCCACCCCCCTCTGAGTTCAGGCAGGCAAAATACCACGAAACCACGCCATCATGGCTTTCCAACCATAGTGTATTGCCGTCTCTCGTATGGTTGGGACCCCGAGAATTCGAGCTATATTTTCTTCATTTTTTCGATGGGCTACCCGAAACCGAAAAAGCTTCTTCGCCAACTGCTCATCCGTGGTTTTAGCCACAATCAACGAGCCAAGATATCCTTTTTCAATTTCACAATCCACTACGGCGATATCAGTGTTTATTATTTTCTCAGGCAATACCAACCAAGGTTTATATCTAAAATGCAAGACAGAATCATGTTGCATTACAGCACCATAAGTCAAAGAAGGCGTATTTTTATACGAAAACGTGGTGAAACATTTAACCGAATTACCTCGTAACTCTTTTACCGAATCCTCTTTTTTGATCCATGCGGCTAAAATATCCCATGACATCAGGGTACCAAATAGGGTCAAGCGGAGAGCCTTGGGCAGTAAAAATACACAAACAAGTACAATAATGGCGGACATAGCTAAGCCAGCATAAGGGTTTAGCACAGTTAATCCGGCTAGCAGAGTCAACACCCCATTCTTACAAACCAATAACATAAAATCGATGGTGGAAAACGGGCAGAGCAATATTAAAATATTAAAAGCCTGACTAATTACCCAAACGATAGAAAATATGACTAAAACCGAAACAGATGCCAAGGCAAAAGTAATTGGATCCATGGATGCACCATGCAAAGACACCGCTGGATTTGCAGCATAGGCAACTGGAAAAACAAAACCGGTTATTGTACCGGAAAGAGATTCTATTGCTCCCAACTCCCCATTTTTAAGGGCTGTTATCAAAACAGGCATGGCCAACAAGGCTGATCCATTTTTTTCAATAAGTGTCTCTGCAGCATCTAAGGGAACGGAGAGGACCTTAGGAAGAAGTATTTTACTCGAATCTTTAAGAAAAATTAAAAACAATAACCCACTAAGCGTTCCCCAAAACTGTGGCAGAGAATACCAAGGAAGATCTGTTCGTCCGTTTTCATCCGAGCTATAATAGGTATAAGCCCCAATGACTGAGATCCCGAGCAATGGATTAATAGCACAGCCGGTTACTTTTGATATTTCAACCGCCAGATTTTCAGCCTGAAAAACAGTTTGTTGATAGGCGGGATCAACCAGACCAGAATTTCCCTCCTGAGCAGAAACAATATCAATCCAAAAACAACCAACCACAATAATTACCACCGCAATCATCTTTACCATGTGGACTCCTTAATACCTTGTAATAAAGCTATTATATTACCTCCATACAACAAAAGTGAAATCTATTTATACCTAAACAACCGGGAAAGTAAAGATTAAGGATGATCAAAGCAAAAAGGGCCATGTTTAAACCGATGCCTTCCTAGGCAGTTGTTATCTCTTACAATCCATTTCAAACTCACCCTACAACTTACGGTTACCCTAATAACAACAGAACAGGAAGTGGTACGTCAATCATTTTTAGTTTACCACTAGATGCCCCCAAACGCGCAATGTTGTTGACTTAAGAGTAACAGAAAATTATAAATATTCCTAAATTACGCAGGTAAACAACGACTCCTATTTTGTAACATTTTTTTCCACGGCTCTAAAAGAACGAATAATTAAGCAGATGTTTGACCTACAAGGTAGGTGACCCCCACATACATGTAGCTTTCCGTTACAAATAGTCTGATAATCATAGAATCCATTTCGTTCGCAATGTATTAAAAAGTAGTTGGTCACTTGACTACAAGTAGTTGATTTAAAAGTCTACAATAAGAGAATATATATGATTGAATTAGAACTAACACCTCAAGAAGTTCGGGTTTTAGGGTGCCTACTGGAAAAGGAAATGGCAACACCGGATTACTATCCTCTCTCATTGAACGCATTAATTAATGCCTGCAACCAGAAATCAAACAGGAATCCAATTACTTCATATGACGAGAAAACAGTCCTGCAAAGCTTAGATGCACTTAAGGCAAAGAATCTTGCCTGGCAAAGCAATGCCGCACGGGTACCTAAATATGAGCACCATTTTGGCAAAAAACTTAATCTATTGCAAAAAGAGATGGCCATCATGTGTCTTTTACTCCTACGTGGACCTCAAACATTGGGGGAGTTGAGGAACCGCACCGAAAGGCTATACCCATTCTCAAACCTTGAAGAGGTCTCTGAAAGTTTTGAAGTCCTTGAAGAGATGGAACTGGTCAGACAGCTCCCGAAAATGCCGGGACAAAAAGAATCACGTGTTATTCATCTTCTCGCCGGTGAACCCCAGCACTCGAATGATGAAGATAAAGGGGAAAAAGAAGAGGGAAGCGAAACTACTCCTGGAGAGCACCAATCAGCGAAAAAGACTAGACTGGAGCTACTTGAAGATGAAACCTCTAGCTTACGTAAAGAATTAGAAGAGTTAAAGCAAGAATTTTTAATATTTAGACAGGAATTTGAGTGATCAGATAGTGATCGTATAAGATTACACTGTAAATTGATGGACAGGTAATGTTCTTATGTTACAGATATTATATGCTACCTTAAACCAGATAGAACATCCTGTACGTCTTCGGATAGTTACCATGCGACAAGCAACTGAATTAAAAGGGTAAGCTTGTGGCTAGCCGGACAATTTGTTTGCCAATTAATAATTTCGATTATTTGATTGATTACATTTCTGCCATTCCCCATGCATCCGGTTTAAACACCCACCAAACAATCTAAACATATTACATATTCTTCACAATACCATTCCCACCCACAATTAATCCTTGAAATCACTCCTCCCATACAAGTATCTATAAGTTAATCAGGCCAAGATATTTTAGACCATCTATTTTCATTATTATTGGAATTTCATGAACATTCCCTTTCAGTTGGTTTCTTCTTTCACCCCTGCAGGTGATCAACCCAAGGCCATTGATCAGTTAATCACTGGTTTAGAGGCCGGATATCACGATCAAATATTGCTGGGCGTTACCGGCTCGGGCAAGACCTTCACCATGGCCCAGGTCATCCAACAAACCCAACGACCCGCCCTGATCATCGCTCCTAACAAAACCCTGGCCGCTCAACTCTTCTCAGAGTTCCGAGAGCTTTTCCCCCACAACGCGGTAGAATATTTTGTCAGCTATTACGACTATTACCAGCCAGAGGCCTATATACCTCAATCCGACACATATATCGAAAAAGACTCCGCTATTAACGACGCCATCGACAAAATGCGCCACTCCGCCACACGCTCCCTATTAACCAGGAAAGACGTACTCATCGTGGCCTCAGTTTCCTGCATCTACGGCTTAGGCTCTCCCGACGAATACAAAAAAATGCATCTTTACCTCAAGACAGGTGAGGATATCCCCCTGGAAGACCTTCAGCGAAAGTTAGCCTTCATGCTCTATGAGCGCAATGATATCTCTTTTGAACGGGGGAATTTTAGAGTACGAGGAGACGTGGTTGACATCTTCCCGGTTCATGAAGACGAAAGAGCTCTTCGAATCGAATTCTTTGGCGATACCATTGAAGCCATCTCCCTTATCGATCCTCTTCGCGGGGTAGTGCTCACTGATCTTGAGGAATACACTGTGTTCCCCGGCAGTCATTTTGTAACCGGCAAAGATCGCTTACAATTAGCCATGCGGACGATTAAAGAAGAACTCAAACTTCAACTGGAAGAACTTTATAACAATAACCGCTTAGTTGAACAGCAACGACTTGAGCAACGTACCATGTTCGACCTGGAGATGATCGAAGAGCTTGGATACTGCAACGGCATCGA
Source organism: Desulfobulbaceae bacterium (assembly GCA_029865005.1). GTDB lineage: Bacteria > Desulfobacterota > Desulfobulbia > Desulfobulbales > Desulfobulbaceae > JAOTSI01. The sequence goes on along the minus strand of JAOTSI010000085.1, from coordinate 786 downwards.
AAACTACTCCCGCCACCTAACCGGGAAGCCTCCTGGCTCCCCTCCCCCCAACCTCCTGGACTATTTCCCGGAAAACTATCTGCTCTTTATCGATGAATCCCATATCGCAGTACCCCAAGTCAACGGGATGTACAACGGTGACCGATCACGCAAACAAAATCTAGTCAACTTCGGATTTCGGCTACCATCGGCTTTAGATAACCGGCCCCTACGCTTTGACGAGTTCGAACAAAGGATCAAACAAGTCATATACGTCTCCGCCACCCCAGGTCCCTATGAGCTGGAAAAAGCAGGGGAGCACATAATTGAACAGCTCATTCGCCCCACCGGACTATTGGACCCTCTCATCGAAGTGCGACCAGCCACCAACCAGGTGGACGACCTAATGGAGGAAATCAAACAACGCACCGAAAAATCGGAAGCTATTCTGGTTACTACTTTGACCAAACGAATGGCCGAGGATTTAACAAAATACTACGAAGATTGCGGCATACGGGTGCGATACCTTCACTCCGATATCGACACCCTGGAGCGGGTTGAACTTATTCGCGATCTACGCAAGCGCGAATATGACGTGCTGGTGGGTATTAACCTGTTGCGCGAAGGCCTCGACATCCCAGAGGTCTCATTGGTGGCGGTTCTCGATGCTGACAAGGAGGGTTTTTTACGTTCAGAACGCTCTCTGGTGCAAACCTGTGGTCGGGCTTCCCGTAACGCGCAAGGCAAAGTTATTTTATACGGCGATAGAATAACCAAATCCATGCAATACACCATTGAAGAAACAGA